>NZ_JBEOWS010000381.1:0-8828 GCF_040296125.1 Streptomyces sp. NPDC002265
GTCCGGCCCTCCCGCCGGAGGGCCGGACCGTTCCACCGCCGGCCGGTACCGCTGGTGCCCGTCCGGTCAGTGGGTCCTGGTCAGCGCGAGTGCTTCTTGTGGTGCTGGGACGTCTGGCCGGCGTACTGGCCGGCGGCGTTCTGGTCGGCCGCGCCGGACGGGTCGGCCGCACCCGACGGGTCGGCGGTGGCCGAGGGGTCGGCGGTGGCCGAGGGGTCGGCAGCGCCCGACGGGTCGGCGGCACCGCCGACCGCGTCGCCACCGCCTGCCTGGTCACCGGCTCCGGCTCCGGCCTGGTCACCGGCACCTGCCTGGTCACCGGCACCTGCCTGGTCACCGGCTCCGGCGCCCGCGGCGCCGAGGGTGGCGCCGGTCGCCGTCAGCGCGGTGGTGACCGGCTGGAAGAAGGTCTCGCCGCCCGCGGTGCAGTCGCCGCTGCCGCCCGAGGTGAGGCCGACCGCGCCGCCGTCCCGGGTGAACAACGAGCCGCCGCTGTCGCCGGGTTCGGCGCAGACGTCCGTCTGGATGAGGCCGGTGACCGTGCCCTCCGGGTAGTTCACCGTGGCGTCGAGGCCGAGCACCTGGCCGTCGTGCAGGCCGGTGGTGCTGCCCATCCGGAACACCTGCGCGCCGACCGTGGCCTCGGCGGCCTGGAGGATCTGGACGGTCTGGCCGCCGCCGATGTTGACGTCGCTGGGCGCCTGGGTGGTGGCGTCGTCGTACTTGACGAGGGAGAAGTCGCCGTCGCCGGGGAAGACCGCCTGGTCGACGGTGGCGATCGGCTGGCCGTTCTGCGCGTCGGACCACTGCTCGGCGGCGACACCGCAGTGACCGGCCGTCAGGAAGGCGGGCGAACCGTCGCTCGCGGTGACGTTGAAGCCGAGAGAACAGCGTGCTCCGCCGCCGAAGATGGCGTCGCCGCCCGACACGAACGTCTTGAAGGTGCCGGCGGACTTCTTGATGGTGGCCATGCCCGAGCCGAGGCCCTGCACGGTCGACTCCAGCCGGTTCCACTTTGCACCGGTGACCGTGGTGTCGGCGGTCACGAGGATCTTGTTCGTTCTGGGGTCGACGGCCCAGGCGGTGCCGGGGATGGTGGCCTTCGTCTTCAGGGTCTGCGCGGCGGCGGACAGTTCGGCCGTGCTGTTTTCGACCTGACGGACCTTCGCACCGGCCTTCTCGGCCTGCACCACCACGTTGTTCTTGTCACCGGAGACATCGACGACGTTGACGACGAGCTGCTTGCTGTCGCTGTCGTAGTACGAGCCGGCGAAGGAGTCGCCGAGCAGGTTCTGGAGCTGCGTGGCGAGGTTCGTGGCGTCCGCAGCCTTCAGGGTCTTCGGGGCAGCCGCGTCCGACGCACCGTCCTGGGAGGCCATGGCGTTCGGAAGGAGCAGGGCCGCCGCTCCGAGTGCCGCCACGCCGCCCGCCGCTATCACGGCCTTGCGCTTCGGATTTCGCTTGTGACTCAAACTTCTCGACCTCCTGGGGGGACGGGGTCTGCGCTGCCGGCCGGCAGCTCGTACTGCGGCGCCTGGATGGCTGTAGGTACGGGCGGGACAGGCGGGGCGTTCAATTCCGTTTCGCAACTTCCTTTGCACGGAGGTGAATCGGCTGGTCGACGGGCCGAAATGAGCGGGCTCCGGGAACAATCGAGGCATGACGATGACCATTGCCGAGGCAGACAAGATCCTTTCCGACAACTTCGCCCCCTGGGTCCTCGCCCTGGGTCTGTCCGTCGTGTCCCTGGCGGAGGACCGGGCGACTCTGCGGCTGCCCTGGTCGGCGGAGCTGGCCAGGGAGGGCGGCGGACTCTCGGGGCAGGCACTGATGGCGGCGGCCGACACCGCGACCGTGATCGCCGTCTCGGCGGCGCGGGACGGCTACGGGCCGATGACGACGGTTCAGCAGTCCACGTCGTTCCAGCGGGCGGTGACGGATTCGGACGTCCTGGTCGAGGCGGTGCTGACCAAGCTGGGCCGCCGGATGGCGTTCGCCGACATCACGATGACCGCCGAGCGCTCGGGTGAACTGGCGGCCCGCGCGAGCACCGTCTACGCGCTGCTGGGCTGACCCGGCCCCACACCCCCGATCCGGCACTCCGGGTGACCGCGTGATCGCGCTCCGTCCCGAATGCGGGGCGGAATCCCGGCTTCGGCGAATCTGCACATCCCGTGCCCAGCCGGGTCACGGGCGCGGGCGTATCTGCACATCCGCCTGAGGCTCCCGGGGCTTCGGGCTGCGGAGTGCCCGATGGATGCGGGTCGGCAAGGGGCGGTGTGCGCCGATGCCGTGGGGGGCTGTGAAGAAGTCGCCGACAAGCCGTGCCCGGGCCTGCACCGTTGACCACCTGTCAGCCTCGATTGCGCAGGTGAGGGCGGGTGATCAGGTGGATCGGCGGGCTGTGGAGCTGCTTTGATCCTGGCACCGCGAAAGCCGCCGGGGGCTCCCCGAGCGGGGCGCCCGGCGCCCGCGGTTGCGGCCGCCCCTTCCCCCACAGGGGCCCGCACTCCCCCTTGTGAATATCCATATGAAGGGAAGTTCCGTCATGAACTCCACCCCCCAGGTCGCCACCGCCGAGATCTCCGACGCCGAGCTCGACAACGTCTCCGGTGGTCTGTCCCTGAACGCCCTGGGCACCGTCACCGGCCTGGTGGACGGCGTCGCCCCCATCTCCGGTCTGGCCAACACGGCCGTCGGCACCGTCGAGGGTGTCACCGGCCTGAACACCGCCCCGGTCATGGGCCTGGTCGCCGGTCTCTGACCACGGCCTGCCGCGTCCGTCGGGTCCCGGAGCCGCCCCCCGGCTCCGGGACCCGTCGGGTGCCGTGAACCGGTGCCGCCGGGTGCCGTGGACGGGTGCCGTGAACCGGCTCCGCGATCCGGCGCCTTGAACCGGCGCCGTGAAACCCCCCGACAGGTGAGGGAATTCCGTTGCAGTTCCGCCAACAGGCCCTCGCCAGGCACCAGTCGCCCGAGGACCTCGACCTCCCCGTACGTCTCGCCCGCCCGCAGGGCCGGCTCGTGCTCGCCGTGACGGTGCTCGCGCTGGCGGGCGCCGCCGTGTGGGCGACGACCGGCTCGGTGACCTCCACGGTCGGCGCGCCCGCGATCCTCACCCACGGCGAGGGCAGTTACGTACTGGAGAGCCCCGCGGCCGGCCAGGTCACCGCGGTCCTCGCCACGGAGGGCGTACGGCTGCCGGCCGGCGCCCCCGTCCTGAAGGTCCGTACGGAGCAGGGCGACACGGTCGTCCGGGCGGTCGCCGCGGGCCGGGTCACCGCGCTCGCCGCCACCGTCGGCCACATCGTCCGCACCGGCGAGAGCGTCGCCGTCGTGGAGAAGGTCGCCCACGCCGACGACCCGCTGTACGCGACGGTGTACGTCCCGGCCGAGAGCGCCGCATCGGTTCCCGCGGGCGCGCCCGTCGACCTCACCGTCCAGACGGTGCCGGCCCAGCAGTACGGCGTACTGCGCGGGCATGTGAAGTCCGTCGACCGGTCCGCGCAGTCGGCGCAGCAGATCGCCGCGTTCCTCGGGGACGGCCAGCTGGGCGAGCAGTTCACCGGGAAGGGCCGGCCGGTCGCCGTCACCGTGCGGCTCGACCGGGCGGCCACGACGAAGAGCGGTCTGCGGTGGTCCTCGTCGGACGGACCGCCGTACGTCCTCACCTCCATGACCCTGGCCACGGCTTCGATCCGGCTGGCCGACCGGCGTCCCGTCGATTGGCTGCTGCCGTGACCACCGCACAGGACACCCGGCGCAGGCGCCGTGCCGCACCGCCCGCCCGCAAGGTCCCCCGGGCGGGCGCGAAGACCGTCCGTACCCCCACCGTCCTCCAGATGGAGGCCGTCGAGTGCGGCGCCGCCTCCCTCGCCATGGTCCTCGGCCACTACGGCCGGCACGTCCCGCTGGAGGAGCTGCGCATCGCCTGCGGCGTCTCGCGCGACGGCTCACGCGCCGGCAACCTGCTGAAGGCGGCGCGCGGTTACGGCCTGACGGCCAAGGGCATGCAGATGGACCTGGCCGCCCTCGCCGAGGTGAAGGCCCCGGCGATCCTGTTCTGGGAGTTCAACCACTACGTCGTCTACGACGGCATGGGCCGGCGCCTCGGCCGCCGCGGGGTGTTCGTCAACGACCCCGGCAAGGGCCGCCGTTTTGTGCCGATGGAGGAGTTCGACGGCAGCTTCACCGGTGTGGTGCTGGTGCTGGAGCCCGGCGAGGGCTTCGAGCGCGGCGGGCGCCGGCCGGGAGTGTGGGGCGCGATGCCCGCCCGGCTGCGCGGCACCGCGGGCACCCTGCCCGCCGCCGTGCTGGCGAGCCTGCTGCTGGTGCTGGTCGGCGCCGCGGTGCCCGCGCTCGGCCGTACCTACATCGACCTGTTCCTGATCGGCCATCAGACCTCGCTGCTGGGTGTGCTGTTCACGTCCATGGCGGCATGCGTGCTGCTCACGGTGGTGCTGACCTGGTTGCAGCAGGCGAACCTGCACCACGGCCGCATCATCTCCTCGACCCTCTCCAGCGCCCGTTTCCTGCGCCATCTGCTGCGGCTGCCGGTGACGTTCTACTCCCAGCGCAGCCCCGCCGACCTCGTCCAGCGGCTCCAGTCGAACGACGCGGTCGCCGAGACGCTGTCCCGGGACCTCGCGGCGGCGGGCGTGGACGCGGTGGTCGTGGTGCTGTACGCCGTCCTGCTGTACACCTACGACCCGCAGCTCACGTTCGTCGGCGTCGGTGTGGCGCTGCTCAACGTCGTCGCCATGCGGGTGGTGGTCCGGCTGCGGGCGACCCGGACGGCGAAGCTGCGTGCCGACAGCGCCCGGCTGACCAACACGGCCTACACGGGCCTTCAGCTGATCGAGACGATGAAGGCGACCGGCGGTGAGGACGGCTACTTCCGCAAGTGGGCCGGTCAGCACGCCACGACCCTGGAGGAGCAGCAGCGGCTCGGGGTGCCGGGTGCCTGGCTGGGAGTGGTCGCGCCGACGCTCGCGATGCTGAACAGCGCGCTGATCCTGTGGATCGGCGGCCTGCGGGCCATCGAGGGACATCTCTCGGTCGGCCTGCTGGTCGCCTTCCAGGCGCTGGTGGCCCGTTTCACCGCCCCGCTGACCCGGCTCAACGGCGTCGCGGGCCGCATCCAGGACTTCGCGGCCGACGTGGCCCGGCTCAAGGACGTGGAGAACTTCCGGCCGGACCCGCTGCACGGCCGCGGCGGCGGCGCCGACTCCACGCGCCGGCTGCACGGCCATGTCGAGCTGGAGGACGTGACGTTCGGCTACAGCCCGCTGGACAAGCCGCTGCTGTCGGGCTTCGACCTGAGTGTCGGACCGGGCCGTCAGGTGGCGCTGGTCGGCGGTTCGGGCAGCGGCAAGTCCACGGTGTCCCGGCTGATCTCGGGCCTGTACACGCCGTGGGAGGGGGTGATCCGCATCGACGGGCAGCGGCTGGAGGACATACCGCGCGGGGCGCTGGCCGCGTCGGTGTCCTTCGTCGACCAGGACGTGTTCCTCTTCGAGGGCACGGTCCGCGACAACGTGGCGCTGTGGGACCCGTCGGTCCCGGACGACGCCGTGGTGCGGGCGCTGCGGGACGCGGCGCTGTACGACGTCGTCATGCGCCGCCCCGGCGGCATCCACAGCCGGGTCGAGCAGGACGGCCGCAACTTCTCCGGCGGCCAGCGGCAGCGGCTGGAGATCGCGCGGGCGCTGGTGCGCGGGCCCAGCATCCTCGTGCTGGACGAGGTGACGAGCGCGCTGGACGCGCGCACCGAGCTGACCGTGATGGACAACCTGCGCCGGCGCGGCTGCGCCTGTGTGGTGATCGCGCACCGGCTGAGCACCGTGCGCGACAGCGACGAGATCGTCGTACTCCAGCAGGGCGTGATCGTGGAACGCGGGCGGCACGAGGAGCTGGTGGCGCGCGGCGGCGCGTACGCCGCGCTGGTCAGGGAGCGTTGAGATGACTTCCGTCGCGGACGGCGACCTCGTGCTGGGCGCGCTCGGCACGCTGGGCACGCCGGTCGACTGCGCGGGCCGGGCCCGGCTGGATCTGGCGGGGCCGCAGGTGCTGTGGCTGGTGGCGGCGGGCGCGCTGGACCTGTTCGCGGTCGACGCGGCGCAGCAGGGGCACTGGCACCATCTGGGCCGGCTGGAGGCGGGCGCGCTGCTGCTCGGCCCGGTCCCCGGACCCCAGCACACCCTGGTCGCCCGGCCGGTCAGGGACTGCGTGGTGCGCCGCATCGGGCTGCGCGAGCTGTACCAGCCGCCGCCCACCGAGACCTGGTCGTACGACGCGTACGGCAATCCGCAGTACGTCCCGCCGGCCGGCAGCCCGCTGGAGTACGCCCTGGCGCTGGGCGTCGGCCGGGCGCTGTCCGTCCTGTTCCAGGCGCCGATGGCCACCGAGCGGGCCGCCGAGGACGGGGGCGGCCCCGTGCGGGTGCACCCGGGCACGGCACAGGACGACGAGGTCTTCTGGATGCAGGTGCCGCCCGGCAGTGTCCAGTACGGCTCGCTGTACGGCGCGGAGGCGGCCGCCGACCTGCTGGTGGACCCGGCGCTGTGGCAGGGCATGGTCGACCAGCAGTACCGGCTGTTGGCCACGCTGGACCGCTGGATCGAGGAGCTGGAGCGCACCCACGAGACGCGTACCGCCGCCGGCATCAAGGCCGGTGAGGCGGTCCGCGCCCAGGCCGACCGGACGCTGCTCGCCTCGATCGGCAGGCGCGGGCGGCGCACCACGGCCGCCGACGCGGACGCCACCCTCGCGGCGTGCCGGCTGGTGGCCGGGGCGGCCGGGATCACCCTGGCCGCGACCGTCCCGAGCGGTACCGGCGGCGACCGGCTGGACCCGGTGGAGCAGGTCGCCCTGGCCTCCCGGGTGCGGACCCGGGCCGTGCGGCTGGAGGGCGCCTGGTGGCGGGACGACGTCGGCCCGCTGGTGGGCCACCGCTCGCTGTCGGGGGCGCCGGTGGCACTGCTGTGGCGGCGCGGCGGATATGTCGCCGTCCATCCGGCGACCGGCCGGGAGACACCCGTCGAGAAGGCCAACGCGCAGGAGTTCGAGCCGCGCGGGGTGATGTTCTACCGTCCGCTGCCCGAGCGCCGGCTCGGCCCGCTGGGGCTGCTGCGGTTCAGCATGCGCGGCACCGGCCGCGACCTGACCGGACTGCTGCTCGGCGGGCTGGTCACGGTCGCGATCGGCGCGCTGGTGCCGGTGGCCACCGGCAGGGTGCTCGGCGAGTTCGTGCCGCAGGCGCGGCAGGGGCCGATCGTGCAGGTCTGTCTTGCGCTGATGGTGGCGAGCGTGGTCGCGGCCGCCTTCACCCTGCTGCAGAACCTGACCATCCTGCGCCTGGAGGGGCGGGTCGAGGCGACGCTGCAACCGGCGGTCTGGGACCGGCTGCTGCGGCTGCCGACGGCGTTCTTCGCGGAGCGCTCCACCGGTGAGCTGGCGAGCGCGGCGATGGGCGTCAGCGCGATCCGCAGGCTGCTCGCCGGTGTCGGGCCCACGGTCGCCCAGGCGGTCACGGTGGGCACGATGAACCTGGGGCTGCTGCTCTGGTACAGCGTGCCGATGGCGCTCGCCGCGATCGGCATGCTGGTGGTGATCGCGGCCGTGTTCCTGGGGCTGGGGCTGTGGCAGGTGCGCTGGCAGCGGCGCCTGGTCGTGCTCGGCAACAAGCTCAACAACCAGGCGTTCCAGACCCTGCGGGGGCTGCCCAAGCTGCGGGTGGCGGCGGCGGAGAACTACGCCTACGCGGCCTGGGCCGCGCAGTTCGCGCGCAGCCGTGAGCTGCAGCAGCGGCTGGGCCGGATCAAGAACCTCAACGCGGTGCTGGGCGCGGTCTATCTGCCGGTGTGCACCCTGCTGATGTTCATGCTGCTGGCCGGTCCGGCGCGGGGTTCGCTGTCGGCTGCCGGGTTCCTCACGTTCAACACGTCGGTGACCATGCTGCTGACCTCGGTCACGCAACTGACCGGCGCCTTCGTCTCCACGGTGGCGGCGCTGCCGCTGTTCGAGGAGATCAGGCCGGTGCTGGACGCGGCCCCCGAGGCCCGCGCGGCCGCCACCCGGCCGGGCCCGCTGTCCGGCGCGATCGAGGCCCGGCGGCTGTCCTTCCGCTACGCCGACGACGGTCCGCTCGTCCTGGACGACGTGTCGTTCGAGGTGCGGCCGGGCGAGTTCGTGGCGGTCGTCGGTCCCAGCGGGTGCGGAAAGTCGACGCTGCTGCGGCTGCTGATCGGCTTCGACCGGCCGGTCTCGGGCAGTGTCCTGTACGACGGTCAGGACCTGGCCGCGCTGGATCCCTCTGCGGTGCGACGGCAGTGCGGTGTCGTGCTCCAGCACGCCCAGCCGTTCACCGGCTCCCTGCTGGACGTGATCTGCGGCACCGAGCCGTACACGCCCGAGGAGGCGATGGCGGCGGCCGAGCTGGCGGGGCTGGCCGAGGACATCAGGCGGATGCCGATGGGCCTGCACACGATCGTCTCGGGCGGCGGCGCGATCTCCGGCGGGCAGCGCCAGCGGCTGATGATCGCCCAGGCGCTGATCCGCCGGCCGCGCGTCCTGTTCTTCGACGAGGCGACCAGCGCCCTCGACAACGAGACGCAGCGCACGGTCATCGAGAGCACCAAGGCCCTCAACGCCACCCGGGTGGTCATCGCGCACCGGCTGTCCACGGTGCTGGACGCCGACCGGGTGATCGTGATGGAGAACGGCAAGGTCGCCCAGCAGGGCCCGCCGGCCGAGCTCCTCGCGGACACCGGCGGACCGCTGCACGAACTGGTCAGGCGACAGCTCGCCTAGACCCACAGAAGCGCTCG
>NZ_JBEOWS010000382.1:0-8821 GCF_040296125.1 Streptomyces sp. NPDC002265
CGGCGGGCCGGGGCTCCTCAGTGTCTGACCGGTCGGGTCCTAGTAGCCGCCGCCGAAGTCGCCGCCGCCGCCGTAGCCGCCGCCGCCGTAGCCGTAGTGGTCCCGGACCACCCGGAAGCTGGCCACGACACCGTGGTCGATGTCGATGGCCCGGGTGCGGCCCGGGTGCACGCCGTCGGCGGAGCTGCGCGGACCGACCGTGGCGATGGGAGCGCCGTTGTCGCAGACCGCGCCACGGAAGACCTCGACCGTCCGCTTCGTGTCGTTGCGGATGTTCAGGCTCCGTGCGCCCAGGCCGCTGACGACGGTGATGCAGTCGCCGGGGTGGGCCGAGTACGACCGCTCGTTGATCTCGATGCGGCCCTCGTAGTACCGGTGGCCGCCGCCGCCTCGACCTCCCTCGTTGCCCTTGCCCTCGTTGCCCTTGCCGTTGTTGTCGTTGCCGTTGTTGTTGTTGCCGTTGCCACCGTCGGGAACGGCGGCAGGTGCGACGGCGGCGACGGCCGGCGCCTGCTGGGGCACCGGGGCCGAAGCGGCCGAGGCGTAGGTGATGCCGGTCGCGGCCAGAGCCGCGGCGCCGGACACAGCGGCGGTGACCACCGTGGAACGAAGCTTCATTGCGGTATCTCCTGTTTCAGGGTTGCCGGCCCGTCAGCCGGCTCGTGAATGAACTTACCCATGGCCGTCATATCGGTCATTTCGAAATAGCGGCAGGAGAGCGCCAAACGAGGCAATTATGGCCCTGGTTGAGAAACTGATGAGATGTCATCTCGCCATAAAAATAAGCAGATTGACATACCATTGGGCCGTCTGATGGATCTTCTGACGTCTGCTCATCCCTCGATGTCAGCGTGTCGCTGCGAATGCGGCGAGGTGAGTCGTGTTAGCCGGGGCCCCTGGCGAACCCAAAACCGCAGGTCACAGGCCTGGCGTGGTCGTGCCGCGCCGGTGGGCCCGGCCCCTTCGGCCCCTTCGGCGCGGCACGATGGTCAGAACAGGATGGACAGGTCGCTCGGTCGTACCCGGACGGTGACGGGCAGGGTGGCGTCGACCTCGCCGTCGGCGCCGTAGGGCACCGGCCGGTCCGCCTCGATGCGGATCTCCCTGCCCTGCAGGACGACGACCTCGGGCCGCTCGACATGGGCGCCGGTCTTGAGTTCGTTCATGAGCGTGAAGAACAGGCGCCGGGGTGCCTCCCGGATCATGACGACGTCCAGCAGACCGTCGTCCACCCGGGCGGACGGGGCGATGATGCGCCCGGACCCGTAGTAGGCGGAGTTGGCGGCCACGACGGTGTATCCGCGGTGCGGGTGTTCCTGCCCGTCGACGGTGACCCGGTAGGAAGCCGGGCGCCAGCCGGCGACGGCGCGCAGCCCGCCGGCATAGTACGAGGCGGCCCCACGCAGGAAGCGCGCCCGGTTGGCATGGCGGTTGGCGAGCGCGTCGACGCCCGCATAGACGCTGCCCAGCACGACGGTGCGGGGGTGTACCGCCGACTCGACCTCGATGGTGTCCACGCGCCGAGGCTCGCTCTCGAGCAGGACCCGGGCCAGGCCGGCGGCGTCGGTGGGCAGCTCGAGAGCGCGGGCGAAGTCGTTGCCGCGGCCCGCGGGTATCAGGCCCAGCACGGCGTCCGTACCGCTGAGCGCGCCGCCGATGCCGCCGGCCATGCCGTCGCCGCCGACGGCGAGCACCACCCGGCCCCGCTCCGCGGCCCGGCGGGCCAGCGCCCGGGCGTGGGCGAGGCTGTGACTGTACTCGGTGTCCAGTTCCGCTCCGGCCTCCCGCAGCAGACGGGCGACCTGGAGCAGCGCAGCCGCTCCGGCCGAGTCGCCCGCAGTGGGATTGACGACGGCGGTGAACTGTCGCATCGGTGTGCCTCCGGGCGGTGACGGTGGGACGGAACGGGGATGGAGCCTGGGCAGGTGCAGGCCCCGGCGCGAGGCCGGAGCCTGACGGCGGACCAGTGGCCGTACGGCGGCCGGGGGCTGCGCGGGAGAGTCAGTCCTTGGGCAGCAGCACCCCGGGGTTGAGCAGGCCGTCGGGGTCCAGCCGCCGCTTGACGGCGCGCAGTGCCTCGACGCCCAGCGGCCCGGCCTCCCGTACATACCAGTCACGGTGATCGGTGCCCACGCCGTGGTGGTGGCTGATCGTACCGCCCGCGTTCAGGACGGCTTCACAGGCTGCCGCCTTGGCCGGTGCCCAGTGGGCGACGGCGTCCTCGCCCTGCGCGCTGACCACCGTGAAGTACAGCGAGGCGCCGTTCTCGTACACGTGCGAGATGTGGCACATCACCAGGGGCGGGGTGCCCGCCGCGGTGAGGGTGTCGGTGAGTGCCGTGCGGACGGCCGCGTAGAGCTCGGGCACGCGCGACCAGAAGGCCGCCGTCTCCAGGGTCTCGGCGAACGCCCCGGCGTCGAGCAGGGAGTCCCGCAGGTACGGTGCCGCGTAGCGGCCGTGTGCCCAGCGCTCGCCGGGCTCCGCTCCGAGGAAGATGCCTCCGGCGGCGCGCAGCACGGCGGCGGCCTGCTCCCGGCGGCTCGTGGTGTCCTCCTCGGTGCCTTCGTATCCGACGACGGCCGTGCATCCGGCGTTGGCCGGCAGCCCGGCCGAACCGATGGCGTCGGGCTGCGCGAGACCGACGAAGGTCTCGGTCTCGTCGGACAGTCGCAGGACCGTCGGGCGCGGGCCGTCCTGGGCGAGCCGGCGCAGCGCGGCGGCGCCCTGCTCGAAGGAGGCGAAGCGCCACCCTTCGTGGATACGGGTCTGCGGCCGGGGCCTGACGCGCACCGTGACGGCGGTGATGACCCCGAAGGCTCCCTCGGAGCCGAGGATCAGCTGACGCAGATCGGGACCGGCCGCCGAGCGCGGCGCGCGTCCCACGTCCAGGGTGCCCTCGGGGGTCGCGACGGTGAGACCGAGGACCATCTCGTCGAAGCGGCCGTAACCGGCGGAGGCCTGTCCGCTGGAGCGGGCCGCCGCGAATCCGCCGATCGTCGCCCACTCGTAGGACTGCGGGAAGTGGCCGAGGGTGAACCCGTGCTCGGCCAGGAGCGCCTCCGCGTCGGGTGCGCGCAGGCCGGGCTGGAGGGTGGCGGTCCGTGAGACGGGGTCGACGTCGAGCAGGGCGTCCATACGGCGCAGGTCCAGGGCGACGAAGACACGCCGCTCGGGTGCGAGGCCGCCGACGACGGATGTACCGCCGCCGAACGGGACCACCGCGAGGGCGTGTTCGCCGCAGACCCGCAGTACGGCGAGGACCTCGGCGTGGGTGGCGGGCAGGACGACGGCCGCCGGGGCGTCCACGACGTCTCCGGCACGGATCTTCAGCAGGTCGGGCGTGGACTTGCCGCGCGTGTGCCTGATCCGGCTCTCCGCGTCGGTGTGCACATGGGCCCCGCCGCCGACGGCCGCCGCCAGCGCGCGCAGGGCGTCGGTGTCCAGCGGGGTCTCGGGGAGCGCGATCTCCTCCAGGGCGAGCGCGTCGGTGTCCCGCGGCTTGACGCCGAGCAGCTCCCGCAGCAGCGCGGTCACCGGGTCGGGCAGCGGTGCCGCCTTGGCGGGGTCGCCCCAGCCACTCCACAGCATGTCCATGAACGGTCCGTCCTCATCGGTCGGTTGGCGACGCGCCGTCTCCCGCACGGTCGCACGGGGCGTTACACTGTTACATATGACGCCCATTCGTCACAACCATTCGGCCAGCTCGGACAGCGATCCCGTTCTCGACGCCGTACGCGACTGTGTGCTGGCGTTCGGCGTCCGGCGCACCACCCTCACCGACGTCGCCCGCCGCGCCGGCGTCTCACGGATGACCCTCTACCGCCGCTGGCCCGACGTGCGGTCACTGGTCGGCGACCTGATGACGCGTGAGTGGATCGACGTGGCGAGCCGTGCCATGCCGCAGCGCCGGCCCGGCCAGGACATGCGCGGTCTGATCGTGGACGGACTCGTGGCCGGAGTCGCGGCCTTCCGGTCCCACCCTCTCTTCCTCAAGATCGTCGACGTCGACCCCGAACTCCTGCTGCCCTACGTCCTGGACCGCCGGGGAGCCAGCCAGGAAGCCCTGCTGGGACTGCTCGCCGAATCACTGGCGGAAGGCCACGCCGACGGGTCGGTGCGCCGCACCCACACCGACCGGCAGGCCCGCGCGGTGCTGCTCGTCGTCCAGTCCTTCACCCTGTCGCTGCGGACCATGACCGACGAGAACGACCCCGAACTCGCCGAATCCGCCTTCCTCGACGAACTGCGCACTCTTCTGGAGAGGACCCTCACCCCATGAGCCCGACCAGCAGCCCGTCCGGCCCGTCCGCCTCCGCCCCCGGATCGTCGCTCTCCGCCGCCCGCCGACGCCGCGAACTGGCCGAGGCCGTCGACGCCGATGTGGCGGACGTCCTGGTCGTCGGACTCGGCGCCACCGGCGCCGGGGTCGCGCTGGACGCCGCGGCGCGCGGCCTCCGCGTCGTCGCCGTCGACGCCCACGACCTCGCCTTCGGCACCTCGCGCTGGAGTTCCAAACTCATCCACGGCGGACTGCGCTACCTCGCCTCGGGACAGCTCGACGTCGCCCACGAAAGCGCTGTGGAACGCGGTGTCCTGATGGAACGCACCGCACCCCACCTGGTGCGCGCCCAGCCCTTCGTCCTACCCCTGACGCCCTCGGTGTCACGCGGTCAGGCATCCCTGGCCTGGGCCGGCTTCCGGGCCGGGGACGCCCTGCGGCTGGCAGCCCGCACCTCCCGCGCCACCCTGCCCGCACCGCGCCGCCTCTCCGCCGTCGAAGCCCGCCACCTGACACCGTCGGTACGCCCCGGCGGCCTGCGCGGCGGCCTGCTGTCCTGGGACGGCCGGGTGACCGACGACGCCCGCCTGGTCACCGCGCTGGCCCGCACCGCCGCCGCCCACGGCGCGAAGATCCTCACCCGGGTCAGGGCCCTGGAACTCGACGGGACCACCGCCCGCGTCCGCGACGAACTCACCGGCGAACAGGGCGAGATCAGCGCCCGCGCGATCATCAACGCGACCGGCGTATGGGCGGGCGGCCTGGTCGAGGGCATCCGCATCCGCCCCTCGCGCGGCACCCATCTGGTCCTGCGCGCCGACCTGCTCGGTCCGCTGCCCGCGGGCCTGCACATCCCGATCCCGGGGGAGACCAACCGGTTCGTGCTCGTGCTGCCGCAGGACGACGGCCGCGTGTACGTCGGCCTGACCGACGAGCCCGTCGACGGCGACCTGCCGGACGTGCCCGAGGTGCCCGAGTCGGACATCGGCTTCCTGCTGGACGTGCTGGGCTCCGCCCTGGACACCCCGGTCAGGCGGCACGACGTCGTCGGCGCCTTCGCGGGACTGCGCCCCCTGCTGGACATCGCGCCCACCCGCTCCGCCGACCCCTCCCGTACCTCCGACATCTCCCGCCGGCACGCCGTCCTCACCTCCGCCGACGGGGTGGTCACGGTCGTCGGGGGCAAACTCACCACCTACCGGCGCATGGCGCAGGACGCCGTCGACGCTGCGGTCGAGGCCCGCGGCCTGCGCGCCGGTGCCTCGACCACCGCCTCCCTGCCCCTGGTCGGAGCCGCCGCCCCGCACCGGCTCGGCGCGCTCACCGCTCCCGGCCACCTGGTCCGCCGCTACGGCACCGAGGCTCCCGCCGTGCACGCTCTGGGCGCCCGCGACCCCCGCCTGAACGAGCCCGTGGTGCCCGGGAACCCCGTCACCAGGGGCGCCCTGCTGTGGGCCGCCCTGCACGAGGGCGCCCTGGACGAGGCCGACCTCCTGGACCGGCGTACCCGCATCGGACTCGTGCCGCAGGACCGGGCGGCGGCCGTGGCGGCGGCTCACGAGGCACTGGACGCGGCCGCCGCCCAGCCCGCCTGACCCGCCCCCGCGCGGGACGCACAGCGGCAGGCGCCGTCCTCGCCCGTGACCTGCTTCCTCGCGCGTGGTCCGCGCGGCCCCTGACCAGCGCGGCCGGGCCCTCCTTGCGGGCGCCAGTACGGCCACGCATCCTTGGAGGAAGGCATGCCGACAACCGTATGGACCGAACGTAGCCGGCTGCGGGGTCTGCGGGAACCGCGGTCCACGCAGGGAGCGGATTCCAGATGAGGCTTGTCGTCGATCTCAACCGGTGCCAGGGATTCGCGCAGTGCGTCTTCCTCGCCCAACGCCTCTTCGCCCTGCACGGCGAAGAGGCGTTGCTGTTCTCGCCCCGCTTCGACGAGGCACAGCGTGACCGGGTGGAGAAGGCCGCGGCCGCCTGCCCGGTCCAGGCCATGACGCCGAATGGCGGCTGGGCGTCGCCGCCGCGGGCCTGGACCGGGACGCCAAGCAGGTGCGCCTGGCCGACGGCGACACCGTCTCCTACGACCGGCTGCTGATCACCACCGGGACCAGGGCGCGGCCCTGGATCCACGCGGACGAGGCCGCGCTGGACGGCGTGTTCGTGCTGCGCACCCGCGACGACTCCGCACGGCTGTATCGCAAGCTGACCGGGGGAGTGTCCCGGGTACTGGTCATCGGCGCCGGTTTCACGGGCTCCGAAGTGGCCTCCGCCTGCCGGGAGCTGGGCATCGAGGTCGCCGTCGCCGAACGCGGCCCGGCACCGCTGGTGGGCGCGCTCGGCGGAGTGATCGGCGCGGTCGCGGACCGGATGCAGCGCAGCAAGGGTGTCGATCTGCGCTGCGGCATCAGCGTCACCGCCCTCGAAGGCGACTACGGGGGGCGGCTCAGGCGTGCCCACCTGTCCGACGGCTCGGCCATCGACGTGGAGGTCGCGGTCGTCTCGCTCGGTGCCGTCCGGAACACGGAATGGCTCGCGGGCTCCGGGCTGGCCGCGGGTCCCCGGGGGATCGCCTGCGACGCGGGATGCCGGGTGTCCGACGTCAACGGCATCGTCACCGACGACATCTACGCCGCCGGTGACGTCGCACGCAGCCCCCACCCGCTGTTCGACTACCAGTTCCTGTCGCTGGAGCACTGGGGCAACGCGGTCGAGCAGGCCGAGATCGCCGCCCACAACATGATCTGCGCGGGTCCGGAGCGCCGGCCGCATCTGTGGCTGCCGATGTTCTGGTCCTCCCAGTTCGGGGTCGACATCAAGTCGGTGGGAGTGCCCTCGCTGGGCGACAAGCTGGTCGTCGCCCAAGGGACGCTCACCGAAGGGCGGTTCGTCGCGGTGCACGGCTACCGCGGCCGCGTCATCGCCGCGGCTTCCTTCGACGGAGCCAAGTGGCTGGGGTTCTACGAGCAGCAGATCGCGGCCGGTGCGCCCTTCCCGCCGGCGTACCGCACGGTGGACCGCCGCACCGAAACGCTGGTGCCGGTCGACCCGGCCTTCCCGGATCCCCATCTGCCCACCCACGGGGCCACGGTCACGCTGACAGGTCACTCACCGAGCGAGCGGCGTGTCGAGTTCGTGCCGTCGCGCGCCTGATCCCAGGCCCGCACCGCCCGGAGCCCTCAGGAGTCGCCATGACGTCCGGCACCATCGTCGCCGAGATCACCGACTACGCCGATCGAGCCGATCCCTATCCCCTCTATACGGAACTGCGCAAGCAACCGATCAGGCGGTTGGACGACGGCACTTTTGTGGTCAGCAGCTATTACGAGGTGCGGAGTCTGGCCAACGATCCGCGGATGAGCAACGACACGAGCAACCGCCTCGCCGGGTACGCCCGCGTGGGGCAGCCGGTGGAGTCCGGCCTGCCGCCCAGCCTCATCTTCACCGACCCGCCCGTGCACGACCGGCTGCGCGACACCATCAACCGGCCGTTCGGGCCCCCGCACAGCCCCAGGTTCCTCGACGGCCTGCGCGGAGACCTGGTCAAGGTCGTCGGCGAACTGCTCGACGCCTTCGAAGGCAAGGACCACGTCGACATCGTGGAGGACTTCGCCTACCCCCTTCCCGTCACCGCCATCTGCAAGGTCCTCGGCGTGCCGCGCGAGGACGAATCGCGCTTCCACGTCTGGGCCGACGCCCTGGCGTCGTCACTCGACCCCGGCTCAGGCGCCGAAGACGGCCAGGAAAAGGCACAGCGGGCGCGCCAGGACCTGGGCGCCTACCTGGGCGATCTGATCGAGACCAAACGCCGCCATCCCGGCCCGGGGATGCTCAGCGCGCTCGCGCCCACCATGGCACCGTCGGACCCGGAGGCCACCGCGGTGCTGCTCCTGGTCGCCGGCCACGAGACCACCGTCAACGCCATCACCAACACGACCCTCACCCTGCTGCGCCACCCCGAGATCCTCCAGCGGTTCCGGAAGGAGCCGGATCTGGCCGTCCCGATCATCGAGGAGGTGCTGCGGTACGAGCCGCCGGTCCAGTTCGTCCCGTGGGTCACCGCCCTGGACGACGTCGAGGTCGGCGGCACCTTGATCCCGAAGGGTTCTCCGGTCTGGCTCATGCTGGCCGCGGCCAACCGCGATCCCCGGCGCTTCGAGGACCCCGACCGGTTCGATCCCGACCGCAAGGACAACGAGCACCTGGGTTTCTACACCGGCATCCACTACTGCTTCGGCGCCCCGCTCGCCCGCATAGAACTGCAACTGGCCGTGCCCGAACTGTTCCGTCGGGTCAAGTTCTCCGGGCTGCGCGAGGACCCGCCGCCGTACCGCGCCAACGCGGTGCTGCGTGGCCCCCGTCACCTCCCCGTGGCGATCGAGGGTCTCACGGCCTGAGCCTCGTGCCGGCCGGCAAGCCCGGTTCGGATACGACGGAGCCGCTGCTTCGTGTGAAGCAGCGGCTCTGTCGTGTGTTTGTGGCTGTGGGCGGTGGGTTCGCCCGGTGCTGTCCGGCTCAGTACCAGTGGTGGGTCTGCCAGAAGTC
>NZ_JBEOWS010000383.1:0-8807 GCF_040296125.1 Streptomyces sp. NPDC002265
GTGCGGGCCGCGCCGCCCCACGCGACGACCGAGGAGAGGGCATGTCCCCGCGCACGAACGACAACGCACCGCAGAGGGAGTCCGACTCGCCCTCCGCCGCGCCGGAGCCGGACCACTCGGGGACCGCGGCACCCGGCACCGAACCGGGGGGTGACAGGTCCGGGGCCGCCCAGGACCACACCGGGACGGCGCCCGCGCCGGCCCCGGACGAAACCGGGACCGCCGCCGCCCGCGCCGACGACCCGTCTCCCACGCACACTTCTCCCGCAGACACCTCTCCCGCGGACGCTTCACCCGCAGACACTTCTCCCACGGACGCTTCACCCGCCGCCGCTCGTGTCGCCGCTCTGCGGCGCGTCGCCGAGGCGGGGCGGCGCTGGCGCGTCGGCCAACTCGCCTGCTGTGCAGCCCTGTTGGCGGTGGCGCTGACCGCCGGATCCATCGCGGTCGGCGCGGCGCGGGACAGCCGTCCGGTGGCCGTGGCCGCGCCCGCCGCGGTGTCGCCGGCCCTGCTGGGCAGCGGGGACCTGAACGCGGGCATCGCCGCGCTCCAGGCCCATCTGCGTTCCCAGCCGCGGGACTTCGGCAGCTGGGCGACGCTCGGGCTGGCCTATGTCGAGCAGGCACGCACCCAGGGCGACCCCTCCCGCTACCCGCAGGCCGAGCAGGCGTTCACCCGCTCGCTCGCCCTGGCACCGGACAACGACCCCGCCCTCGCCGGCCGCGCCGCCCTCGCCGCCGCCCGGCACGACTTCAAGAACGCCCTGGTCTACGCCGACCGGGCGCTGAAGCAGAACCCCTACAGCGAACGCGCCCTGTGCTCCCGTATCGACGCGCTCGTCGAACTCGGCCGGTACGACGACGCGCAGAAGGCGGCCGACCTCGCCGACGCCCGGCACCCGGGTGTCCCCGTCTTCACCCGGTACGCCTACGTCCACGAGCTGCGTGGCGACGTCGCCACGGCCCGCCGGGTCCTGCAGCAGGCGCTGGACACCGCGACCTCCCCGGGCGACGTGGCGTACGTCTCCAGCCAGCTCGGCCAACTCGCCTGGAACCAGGGCGACGACAAGTCGGCACTCGACTACTACGCCCGCGCGCTCGGCGCCGACGAGAACTACCTCCCCGCCCTGGAGGGCCGGGCCCGCGCCCAGGCCGCGAGCGGCGACCGGGCGGCAGCCATCACCGGAATGGAGAACGTCGTCTCCCGGTACCCGCTGCCCGGCCCGCTCGTCGAACTCGGCGAACTGTACGAGGCCCGTGGCGCCGAGGGTGACCGGGCCAAGGCCGGCGACCAGTACGTCCTGGTCGACGCGTGGATCGCCCTCGCCCGCGCCAACGGCGTCGACGCCGACCTCGACACCGCGCTCGCCGCGGCCGAGCACGGCGACGCCAAGGCCGCGCTGCGCGCCGCCCGCGCCGAGTGGGCCCGTCGGCACACCGTGCACACCGCGGACGCCCTCGCCTGGGCCCTGCACGTCAACGGTCAGGACACCGAGGCCCTCACCCTCGCCCGTGAGGCCACCGCCACCGGTTACCGCAACGCCTCCTTCCTCTACCACCGCGGGATGATCGAGCGGGCCACCGGCCACGCGAAGGACGCCCGCACCCACCTGGCCGCCGCGCTGAAGCTGAACCCCGGCTTCTCCCCCCTCGGTGCCCGCGCGGCCCGCGACGCGCTGAAGTCCCTGGAGGCCGCCCGGTGAAGCTCCGTCGTCCGTTCGCCTCCGTCATGGCCGTCCTCACGGCCGCCTGCGCGCTCGCGCTCGTCCCCGCCGCGTCCGTGAGCGCCCACCCGCTCGGCAACTTCACCGTCAACCGCTACGACGGTCTGGTCGCCGCCCCCGGCCTGCTCCGCGTGGACCACGTCGAGGACCTGGCCGAGATCCCGGCCACCCAGGCCGGGCCCGACCTGCGACGCCTCGGCACCGCCGAGTGGGCCCGGCAACGCTGTACGAAGGCCGCCGAGGGCAGCCGGGTCACCGTCGACGGGCGCGCCGTCGCCCTCACGGTCGGCGCGAGCCGGGCCCGGCTCCGGCCCGGCCAGGCGGGACTGCACACCCTGCGGGTCGAGTGCCGTCTGACCGCTCCACTGCCCGAGGGCCGGCCGGTCGCCCTCGGCTTCCACAGCGCGGGCGCCTCCACCGGCCCCGGCTGGCGGGAGATCACCGCCCGCGGCGACCGGACCACGCTCACCGGGACGGACGTACCGAAGAGCTCGGTTTCGCACGAACTGACCAGCTATCCGAAGGAGTTGCTCTCCTCGCCCGCCGACACCGCCACCGCCTCCCTGCGGGTGCGACCCGGCGGTCCGGCGCTGGCCGAGGACACGGGACGCGACGCGCCCGCCGCCTCCGTGCTGCCGCGCGGTGCCGACCGCTGGACCCAGGCCCTGGACAACCTGGTCGCGCGACAGGACCTCACCGTCGGCTTCGCGGCGCTGGCCCTGCTCGTCGCGGTCGCCCTGGGCGCGATGCACGCGCTCGCCCCGGGTCACGGAAAGACCATCATGGCCGCGACGGCCGCGGCCCGCGGCGGCCGGGCCCGCCTCAAGGACGTCCTGCCGCTGGCCGCGTCGGTGACCGTCACCCACACCCTGGGCGTGGTCGCCCTGGGCCTCCTGGTCACGGCCGGTTCCGCCGCGGCGCCCTCGGTGATCGCCTGGCTGGGCCTGGCGAGCGGCGCGCTGGTACTGCTCGCGGGCGTGAGCCTCGTACGCCGGGCCTGGCACAACCGGACCCACGGGCATGGCCACGGACACGGGCACGGGCATGACCACGGCCATGGACACGGGCATGACCACGACCACGGACACGAAGAAGGGCACACGCACACGCACGAACCGGAGCCCGGCCAGGCGCCGGAGCGTCCGCTCGCCCTGGTCGGCGCCCGTACCGCGACCGTGTCCGCGCCTGTCCGGACGCTCCCGCACCCCGCCACGCACGGCCATGAGCACGACCCCACCCACGACCACCGTCACGACCACGACCACACCCCTGAGCACGACCACGAACACGAACACACCCACGCCCACGCCCACGCCCACGGTCTCGAACACACCCACAACGGCTTCACCCACACCCACCCCACGGCTCCCACCCTCCGCGGCACGATCCTGCTCGGCTTCGCCGGCGGGCTCGTGCCCAGCCCCTCGGCCGTCGTCGTGCTCGTGGGCGCCGCCGCGCTGGGCCAGGCCTGGTTCGGGCTGCTGCTGGTCGTCGCGTACGGCGTCGGGCTCGCGCTCACGCTGACCGCGGCCGGGTTCGCCGTCGTACGGCTGGGTAGCCGTATGACCCGGGTACTGGACGAAGGCCCCCGCTGGACGACGCACCCGGTCGTCAACGCGGTACGGCGCACCACCCCTCTGTGGTCCGCCCTGGTCGTCGTGGCCCTCGGGGCCGGACTGGTGCTCAAGGGGGCGGCATCCGTATTGGGCTGAGCTATTTTGGGGAAGATGTCCGCCAGGCTGCGGAGGGGGATGCCGGTGTCCGGAGAACAGGGCGCTGAACGTCTGGTCGCGGGCCGCTACCGCCTGCTGTCCCCGCTCGGCGAGGGCGGCATGGGGACCGTGTGGCGGGCCCGCGACGAGCTGCTGAACCGCGAGGTCGCCGTCAAGGAGGTACGGGCGCCGGCCGGTCTGCCTGCCTCCGACGTGGAGCGGATGTACGCCCGGCTGGAGCGCGAGGCGTGGGCGGCCGCCCGGATCTCGCACCGCAACGTGGTGACGGTGTACGACGTGGCCACCGAGGACGGCCGCCCCTGGATCGTCATGGAGCTGGTCCGCGGCATCTCGCTGGCCGAACTCCTGGAGACCGAGGGCGCGCTCACCCCGCAGCGCGCCGCACACATCGGCGCCGAGGTGCTGGCCGCACTGCGGGCCGCGCACGAGGCGGGGGTGCTGCACCGGGACGTGAAACCGGCCAATGTCCTGCTGTCGAACGACGGCCGGGTGGTGCTCACCGACTTCGGGATCGCCCGGGTCGAGGGCAGCTCGGCGCTGACCATGACCGGCGAGGTCATCGGCTCGCCCGAGTTCCTGCCGCCCGAGCGGGCGCTGGGCCGCACCCCGGGACCCGAGTCCGACCTGTGGTCGCTCGGCGTGCTGCTGTACGCGGCGGTCGAGGGCACCTCCCCGTTCCGTCAGGCCACTCCGCTGAGCACGCTGCGCGCGATCGTGGAGGACGAGCTCCCGCCGCCCCACCGGGCCGGACCGCTCGCGCCCGTCATCGAGGGGCTGCTGCGCAAGGAACCCGCCGAGCGGCTGACCGCCGAGCAGGCCGAGCGGGACCTGCGGATCGTCGGAGCCGGGGGCGCTCCGAGCGCGGCCACCGTGCGTGCGGTGCCCTTTCCCACGGCGCCCACCCGCCCCCTGCCGTCCCGGCAGGAACCGCCGACGCCGCCGTGGCCCGGTCCCGCGGCCACCGCGCGCACCGCGCCCGTCGCGCCGCCGGAGGAACCCCGGCCGGGGCGCGACCGGCGCGCCGTCGTGGTGCTGGCCGCGGGGGTGATCGCCCTCGCGCTGGCCGTCGGGGGGCTGACGTACGCGCTGCTGAACCACGACAAGGGCGGGGGCGACGGCGGCCGGAACACCGCCACCGAGAGCGGCGGCGGGCTCACGCCCACGACGAACGGGCCGACCACCTCGGCCGGGCAGCCGACGCCCTCGGCGACCCCCAGCAGCAGCGCGCCCACGTCCGCCACCCCGCCGCAGAGCGTCGACATCACCCTCACCGGCAGACACACGGACTACACCGGCAGTTGTCCGCCCTCGGACGCCGACGCGCCGTCGTTCACGGCGACGTTCACGGTGGGCCGGCTGCCGGCGGAGGTCGAGTACCGGTGGGTGTCGAAGCACGGCAAGCTCACGGACTCGGGCTGGAGGACGCTGTCGTTCCCCGAGGGCGGCGCGCGGTCGCGGCAGGACCAGGTGATCGTGACGACGTACTCGGAGAGCGGCACGTTCTCGAACGAGATCAGCGTGGAGGTGCGCGACCCGGTGCACCGGACGTCCGAGCCGGTGCCGTTCTCGGTGACCTGTGTGAAGGAGACCCCGTCGGACGAGGTCTCCTCCTCACCTCCTGTCACCCCGTGAGGGTTCAGGCGGCGTTCGTGAACACCGGGAGGTAACCGCCGGACTGCCCGGTGGCGGTCGGGTGGTAGGACTCGCCGATGTCGAGCCAGTTGAGGCTGTGCAGCCAGGCACTGCCGGAGCAGAGTTCGTGGCCGGTGAACGTGGTACGTACGTCGCCGAAGGTGAAGCCGTGGGCGGCGGCCCGCGCGGCGACGGCGGTGTCGAGGTAGTCGGCCGCGCCGTTGATGGCGGCGCGCTTGGTGTCGGAGAGGCCGAGACAGGTGGCGCCGAGCTTGTAGAAGCGGGGGTAACCCAGCACGACGACACGGGCGTTGGGGGCGCGGGTGCTGATCGCCGTGTAGACGGTGTCGAGTTTGCCGGGCAGCGTCGAGTCGACGTACGCCTTGGCGGTGTTGATACGGGAGATGCAGCCGCTGTCGGACGACAGGACGCAGGTCGTCATCACGTCGGCGAACCCGGCGTCGTTGCCGCCGATGGTGATGGAGACCAGGCCGGTGGCGGAGTTGAGGCCGCCGAGCTGATTCGCCATGACATCATCCGTTCGGGCGCCCGAGCAGGCGGCGAAGGTGAACGAGGACGGCGTGTGGGCGGCGTTCCAGAGGTAGGGGTACGCCTTGGTGCTGCGGTCGCAGTCGCCGCTGGAGCCGATGTAGCTGCCGGAACCCACTCCTGAGGAGTAGGAGTCGCCGAGGGCCACATAGCCGGTGGCCACGGCCGTCGACGAGGCCTGCGCCACACCGCTCCCGGTGAGGGCGATGCCGCCGGCGAGGAGGAGTGAGCTGACGAAAGCCGCGATTCGGGAACGTCTCATGGAACCTCCCTTTAGCAGGATCTCTGCCTCGACTTACGTAGCAACTACGCGTGTTGACTGGAAGTGTCCATGCCAAGATTGTTGCCCTTCGCCACAACTCCGCCCCGGGGCACACCCGCTGTTCAGCGGCGGATCGGACTCGGCACGGACTTCCGCGTCTTGACGGCCGCCTTCGGGCTGCGCGACATTGAAGCCCGGCATCCGGCACTTCGGGGGGCAAAGTCGCCCATGCGGAACATCCAGAGCATGAAGAACAACCAGAACATAGGCCATCGGACTTCAGCGGTGCCCGGGGAGGGCGCCGAGCGCGCGCGGCCGGTACCGGACAGGGACCTGTCGCCGCTGCCGGCGGGAGCCGCCACGGCGGTCGCGGCGATCGGCGCGCTGCTCGCGCTCACCGACTCCGGCTCACCCGTGCGCGGCCCGTTCGTGCTCTTCTTCCTGCTCGCGGCCCCGGTGGCCGCCGTCGCCGCCGCGCTGCGCGGACTGGATCCGTTCGCGCGCGCCGTCGCCTCGGTCGCGGGCGCGGTCGCCCTCGACATGCTGGTGGCCCAGGCCATGCTGGCCGTGCACCGCTGGTCGGTGCCCGGCGGGGTCGCGGCGGTGACCGCGCTCAGCACCCTCGCGCTGCTGCTGGTCATGGCGAGCCGACGCCTCGGCCGTGCGGCGGGAAGACAGGGTTCCTGACATGGACATCAGCGTGTACCGCCCCGGCGAACTGACCGCGGCCGACCGGGCGGCGTGGACGGCGATGCAGTCCAAGGCCCATCTGCACGACGCGCCCTGCCTCGCGAACCCCTTCCTGTCACCGGAGTTCGCGCTCGCGATGGGCCGGGTCAGACGGGGCGTGCGGATCGCGGTGGTCCGCCAGGACGGGGAGCGGGCCGCGTACTTCCCGTTCCAGAGATCCGCCGCCGGCGTCGGCAGAGCCGTCGGCCTCGGCGTGTCCGACGCCCAGGGGCTCGTGCACCGGCCCGGGTTCACCTGGGACGCCCGCGCCCTGTTACGGGCCTGCGGGCTCTCCCTGTGGGAGTTCGACCATCTGGTGCAGGGCCAGGATCCGTTCGAGGCGGGGACCTCCGGCACCTTCCCCTCCCCGGTCATGGACCTCGACCGGGGCTACGAGAGCTATCTGGGCGAACTGCGCGCCCGGTCGCCCAAGTTCACCCGGACCACGCTCGCCAAGGAGCGCAGGCTCGGCCGCGAGGCGCGAGACGTGCGCTACGTCCACGACGAACGCGACCCGGCCGCCCTGAAGACGCTGATGGCGTGGAAGTCCGCGCAGTACCGGCGCACCGGCCGCAGCGACCGCTTCGCGCACACCTGGATCACCGGGCTGGTGCAGCAGCTCTTCCACACCCGCCACGAACCGTCCGGGGGGATCCTGTCGGTGCTGTACGCGGACGGCCGCCCGGTCGCCGCGCACTTCGGACTGCGCAGCGAACGCGTGCTCGCCTGCTGGTTCCCGGCCTACGACCCGGCGTACGCGAAGTACTCCCCGGGCCTGATCATGCATCTGCGGATGGCCGAGGCGGCCGCCGCCGACGGCATCGCGTACCTCGACCTCGGCCGGGGGCACAAGGAGTACAAGGACTCCCTGAAGACACGCGAACTCACGGTCTCCGAGGGGTGGGTGACAAGACGTCACCCGGTGGCGCTCGGACACCGGGCGCACCGCGCTCCGGTGCGGGCGCTGCGCAACGCGGTGGTGGCGCGTCCCTATCTGTTCGAGCCGGCGGACCGACTGCTCAAACACATGGGGCATTTGCGTTCGAATAGGTGAGCAACACCGCACAAAGCCGCCTAACGGCCAAACCGTCAAAAAGGTGAGCCCTCTTTCCAGGACTTGCCATACAGGTGCATTCATCAATACCGTCGTACAACTCACCCGCATCGGTCCGTCGGCACACGGCTCCAAGGGGAGGGACCAAGGGCCACGGCGTACCGGGGCGGGGCGCGGTAGGGGGGTGCCGTGCTCGGTGAGCGCTCCTGTCGCCGAGCCGTGCCGCGCAACCGGCCGTCGTGCCATGGCGGGCCGGTCAGCTTTGCCTGCTCATCCATGTGCACGGAGAGCCGTTGCACCGTGCCGTGGGGGAGAAACCCCCCTTTCGAACCGGACACACAGCCGGGCCGCTCAGGGGCGGGCGGTCCACCGGACGAGAGGGACCAGACTCATGAGCTCAGTTCTGCGCCCGCCCGCATCGGGCCAGGATCCGACGACGGCCGGCCATTACCGGCCGGTCTCCCCCCATCTGGCCATCGCGCCACCGGTGAGCGTGGTCATTCCCGCCATGAACGAGGCGGAGAACCTGCCGTACGTCTTCAAGACCCTTCCGGACTGGATCCACGAAGTGGTCCTGGTGGACGGCAACTCCACCGACGACACCGTCGAGGTCGCCCGCGGCCTGTGGCCCGGCGTCCGGGTCGTCCCCCAGGACGGCAGGGGCAAGGGGGACGCCCTGATCACCGGCTTCGAGGCGTGCACCGGCGACATCATCGTGATGGTCGACGCGGACGGCTCGGCCGACGGCGCGGATCATGCTGCCGGTGTGCGGTGTGCTGTTCGTCGGCGCGCCCTGGATCCTGGGCGTGTTCGGCGCGGGCTACGCGGACGCGGCCACCGGGCTGCTGCGCTGGTTCGCCGTCGGCGCGGTGCTGCGGGTGGTGACGGAGACGTACTTCGCGGTGCTGCGCGCCCGGAGCCGCACCGGCGGACTCGCCTGTCTCCAGGGCCTGTTGTGCGTCCTGGTGCTCGGCCTGACACTGTTGCTGCTGCCGCGCATGGGGCTGGTCGGCGCGGGTGTCGCCGAGATCTCCAGCCTCGCCGCCCGGCCGCGTGAGGGTGACCGTGTTCGCCACCTTCTGGGTGTCGTAGGCCAGCTCGAAATCGTCCGGCTCGAAATCCGC
>NZ_JBEOWS010000384.1:0-8800 GCF_040296125.1 Streptomyces sp. NPDC002265
GCGTTCGCGGCCGGTGCCGACGGCACCGGCTGGGGCGAGGGCGCCGGCCTGCTGCTCGTGGAGCGCCTCGCGGACGCCCGTCGCAACGGACACGAGATCCTCGCGGTCGTCCGGGGCTCCGCCGTCAACCAGGACGGCGCGTCCAACGGCCTGACCGCCCCCAACGGCCCCTCCCAGCAACGGGTGATCCGCCAGGCCCTGGCCGCCGCCCGGCTCACCACCGCACAGGTCGACGCGGTGGAGGCGCACGGCACGGGCACCCGGCTCGGCGACCCGATCGAGGCGCAGGCGCTCCTCGCGACGTACGGGCAGGACCGTCCCGGCGACAAGCCGCTGTGGCTGGGCTCGGTCAAGTCCAACATCGGTCACACTCAGGCTGCGGCCGGTGTGGCGGGCATCATCAAGATGGTCATGGCGATGCGGCACGGCGAACTGCCGCGCACGCTGCACGTCGACGCGCCGTCCCCGCACGTCGACTGGTCGACCGGCGCCGTACGGCTGCTCACCGAGCGCACGCCCTGGCCGACGTCGGACCAGCCGCGCCGGGCCGGCATCTCCTCCTTCGGGATCAGCGGCACCAACGCGCACACGATCATCGAAGAAGCCCCGCCAGCTGAAGCGTTCGCACAGGACACCGAGGCCTCGGAAGCGCCGAAGGCAGGCGCGGGGAGCGCCGCGGCCGTCACCCCGGACGCCGCGCACCCGGCCGCGGCCGTCACCCCGGACGCCGCGCACCCGGCCGCGGTCGTCGCCCCGGACGTCGCGCGCCCGGCCGCGGGTGGACCGGTGCCGTGGGTGATCTCCGGCAAGACCGAGGAGGCCCTGCGCGCGCAGGCCGAACGCCTGCTGTCCCGTACGGACGCCGAAGTCCCCCCGCTCGACGTCGCGTTCTCGCTCGCCACGACGCGCACGGCCCTGGAGCACCGCGCCGTGGTCCAGGGCGAGACGCCGGCGGAACTCGCGGAGGGGCTGCGGGCCGTGGCCTCCGGCTCCCCGGCCCGGGGCGTCGCACGCGGCCTCGCCGGCACCGGCGGGCGCGTCGGGTTCCTCTTTTCCGGCCAGGGTTCGCAGCGCCCGGGCATGGGGCGCGAGTTGTACGCGTCGTACCCGGTGTTCGCTGCGGCGTACGACGAGGTGTGCGCGCACCTCGACGCCGTGGTCGACGTCGACTCGGAAGAACTGCACCACACGGGCGCGGCCCAGCCTGCGCTCTTCGCGTTCGAGGTTGCGTTGTTCCGGCTTCTGGAGTCGTGGGGTGTGCGGCCGGATTACGTGGCGGGTCATTCGGTGGGTGAGATCGCGGCTGCGCATGTGGCCGGGGTGTTGTCGCTGGAGGATGCGGCGAGGCTGGTGTCGGCGCGTGCTGCGTTGATGCAGGCGTTGCCGGTCGGCGGGGCGATGGTTGCCGTCCAGGCCGCCGAGGACGAAGTCCTTCCGTATCTCGTCGACGGTGTCGGTATCGCGGCGGTCAATGGTCCGCGGTCGGTCGTGGTGTCCGGCGAGGAGGATGCGGTCACCGGGATTGCCGAGGTCTTCCGGGAGCAGGGTCGTAAGACGTCCCGGTTGAAGGTCAGTCATGCGTTCCATTCGCCGTTGATGGACCCGATGCTGGAGGAGTTCGCGGGGGTCGTCCGTGGGCTGGTCTTCGGGAAGCCGCGTATTCCGGTGGTCTCCAATCTCACCGGCCGGCTGGCCGAGGCGTACACCGCGGAGTACTGGGTGAGGCACGTCCGTGAGGCGGTCCGTTTCGCCGACGGCGTCCGGACTCTGCACGACCTGGGCGTGACCACGTTCGTCGAGATCGGTCCGGGGGGTGTGTTGAGCGCCCTCGCCCAAGGCTGCCTGGACGACGACGCGGTCACCGTGCCCGCTCTGCGCGCCGACCGCCCCGAGCGGGCCGCACTCGTCGCCGCCGTCTCCGAACTGCACGTCCACGGCGTCTCGCCGGACTGGCACGCCTTCTTTCCCGGCGCCCGCCGCGTCGACCTGCCGACCTACGCCTTCCAGTACGAGCGCTACTGGCTCGACGCCTTACCCGCCGCTCCCGGCGACGTCCGCGCCGCCGGACTGGGTTCGGCCGACCACCCGCTGCTCGGCGCCGCCGTCAGTCTGGCCGGCGGCGACGAACGGCTGCTGACCGGCCGGCTGTCCCTGCGTACGCACCCGTGGCTGAGCGACCACGCCGTGCTGGGAACCGTACTGCTGCCGGGCACCGCGTTCGTCGAACTGGCCGTGCGCGCCGCCGACGAAGCAGGCTGCGAACTGCTGGAGGACCTCACCCTCGAAGCGCCCCTGGTGGTGCCCGAGCAGGGCGGCGTCGCGGTTCAGGTGTGGGTCGGCGCGGCCGACGGCACCGGCCGCAGGCCGCTGACCGTGCACTCGCGCCCCGAGGACGACGCCGACCTGCCGTGGGTCCGCCACGCGACCGGGTTCGTCACCGTGGGGACCGAAGCGGCGGAGGCGGCGACCGGGAGCCGGGCGCTCATGGCGTGGCCGCCGCCAGGCTCCGAGCCGGTCGGCCTCGACGGCTTCTACGACCGGCTGGCCGCTCTCGGCCTGGCCTACGGACCGGCGTTCCGCGGACTGCGGAGGGCCTGGCGCGCGGGCGAGGAGGTCTTCGCGGAAGTCGCCCTGCCCGACGGCACGGACACCGGTTCCTTCCTCCTGCACCCGGCTCTGCTGGACGCGGCTCTGCACGCGATCGGCGCGGGTGGTGCGGGCGGTCTTCCCGAGGCCGATGCGGGTGGTCTTCCCGTGGCCGAGGCGGACGGGCCGCTCCTGCCGTTCGCCTGGTCCGGGGTGTCCGTGCGCGCCACGGGCGCGTCCACCGTACGGGTCAGGCTGGCGCCGGCCGGTACGAACGCGGTGTCCTTGCTGGTGGCCGACGGTGCCGGCGAGCCGGTGGCGTCCGTGGAGTCGCTGACACTGCGCGCGATGTCGGCCGAGCAGTTCCGCAAGCGCTCCGGTGACACGATGTTCACCGTCGAGCGGGTGCCGCTGACCCTGCCCTCCGCCGACGCGGACGGGACGGCGGTCGCGTACGTCCCGGACATCGCCGCGCTGGCCGAGGCCGGCGGTCCCTCGCAGCCGGACGTGGTCGTGGTCCCGTGCCCCGACGGCCCGGAAGGGGCGACCGGGGCCGAGCGGGTCCGTGCGGTCACCACCGACGTGCTGCGGCTGGTCCAGCGCTGGTTCGCCGAGGACCGGACACCGCGTCTTGTGCTGGTGGCGCGCTGCGACGACCTCGCGCACGCCGCGGCGGGCGGACTGGTGCGCTCGGCCCAGGCGGAGAACCCCGGCCGGATCGTGCTGCTCGAAACCGACCGCCCGGACGAGGCGCCGGCGCTCGTGCCCGGCATCGTGCTGTCCGGCGAGCCCCACGTCGTCGTCCGCGAAGGGGAGGCCGGCGCACCGCGCCTGGCCCGCGCCACCTCCCCTGCGACAGAGGACGCGGCCACCGGCCTTGCGAAGGACGCGGCCACCGGCCTTGCGAAGGACGCGGCCACCGGCCCCGCGGACGAAGCGGCCTCCGCCCCCGCCGAAGGCGCTGCCTTCGACCTTGGCACCGTGCTGCTCACCGGCGCCTCCGGCGCGCTGGGCCGAATCCTCGCCCGTCACCTGGTGACCGGACACGGCGTGCGCCGGCTGCTGCTCGTCAGCCGCCGTGGCGCGGACGCCCCGGGCGCCGCGGACCTGAAGGCCGAACTCGCGGCGCTCGGCGCCGAAGCGACGTGGGCCGCCTGCGACCTCGCCGACCGTGACGCCCTCGCCCGACTGCTGGCCGCCGTGCCGGTCGACTCGGTCGTGCACACCGCCGGCGTGCTCGACGACGGCGTGATCGCAGCACTCACCCCGCAGCGCGTGGGCGCCGTCCTCGCGCCCAAGGCCGACGCCGTGCTCAACCTGCACGAGCTCACCGGCGAGCGCACGACGTTCGTGCTGTTCTCCTCCGCGGCGGGCGTCTTCGGCAACCCCGGCCAGGGCAACTACGCAGCAGGCAACGCCTTCCTGGACGCCTTCGCCCGGTACCGCCACGCCCAGGGGCGGCCCACGGTCTCGCTGGCGTGGGGCCTGTGGGAGCAGGAGGGCGCCATGGCCGACGCCCTCGACGCGACGGGCAGGTCGCGGATGGCGCGCTCCGGCATCCTGCCGCTGGCCACCCAGGAAGGCCTGAGGCTGTTCGACGCGGCCCTCGCCTCCGACGAGCCCGTGCTCGTCCCCGTCCGTCTCGACACCGCCGCCCTGCGCAACCGGGGGGCGGAAGCCGTACCGGCCCTGCTGCGCGGACTCGTCCGCGTCTCCCTACGCGGCGCGGCCCAGCGCGCCGCCACCGGATCCTTGGCCGAACGCCTCGCAGGACTGGCCGCCGACGAGCGCGACGAGGCCGTCCTGGAACTGGTCCGGGCCGAGTCCGCCGCCGTGCTCGGTCACTCCTCGCCCCGGGCCGTACAGTCCGCGCACGCCTTCCAGGACCTGGGCTTCGACTCGCTGACGGCGGTCGAACTGCGCAACCGGCTCTCAACCGCCACCGGCCTGCGTCTGCCCGCCACCCTCGTCTTCGACCACCCCACCCCCGCCGCCCTCGCTCGGTACATCGGCACCGAACTCCTCGGCGAGGCCCCGGCCGCCACGGCCGCGACCCCGGTGCGGCAGGCCGCGGCCGCCGCCGACGAGCCGATCGCCATCGTCGGCATGAGCTGCCGTCTCCCGGGCGGGGTCCGCTCGCCGGAGGACCTGTGGCGGCTGGTGGCCTCCGGCGAGGACGGCATCTCCCGGTTCCCGGACGACCGCGGCTGGGACGTCGACGGGCTCTACGACCCCGACCCCGAGCGCCTCGGCAAGTCCTACGCGCGCGACGGCGGCTTCCTGCACGAGGCGGCCGAGTTCGACGCCGGCTTCTTCGGCATCAGCCCGCGCGAGGCCCTGGCGATGGACCCGCAGCAGCGGCTGCTCCTGGAGGCGTCCTGGGAGGCGTTCGAACGCGCCGGGATCGACCCGACGACGGTTCGTGGCAGCCGTACCGGCGTCTTCACGGGCCTGATGTACCACGACTACGGCCAGGGCCCGCGCGAACCCGCCGAGGGCGTCGAGGGCCTGCTCACCACCGGGGTCTCCGGCAGCGTCGCCTCCGGGCGCGTGTCCTACACGTTCGGCCTGGAGGGTCCGGCGGTCACGATCGACACGGCGTGCTCGTCGTCGCTCGTCGCCCTCCATCTGGCTGTCCAGGCGCTGCGGAGCGGCGAGTGCACGATGGCGCTGGCCGGCGGTGTCACCGTCATGGCCGGTCCGACGGTCTTCGTGGAGTTCAGCCGGCAGCGGGGGCTGTCGCCCGACGGCCGGTGCAAGGCGTTCGCGGCCGGTGCCGACGGCACGGGCTGGGCGGAGGGCGTCGGCATGCTGCTGGTGGAGCGGTTGTCCGACGCCGAGCGCAACGGCCACCGCGTGCTGGCCGTCGTGCGGGGAAGCGCGGTGAACCAGGACGGTGCGTCCAACGGTCTGACCGCGCCCAACGGCCCTTCGCAGCAGCGGGTGATCCGGCAGGCACTCACCTCCGCGGGTCTCACCACCGCTGACGTCGACGCGGTGGAGGCGCACGGTACGGGCACGAGGCTGGGTGACCCGATCGAGGCACAGGCGCTGATAGCCACGTACGGCCAGGGACGGGACGGCGACCGGCCGTTGTGGCTGGGCTCGCTGAAGTCGAACATCGGCCACACGCAGGCCGCCGCGGGTGTCGCCGGTGTGATCAAGATGGTCATGGCGATGCGCCACGGCTTGCTCCCGCGGACCCTGCACGTGGACGAGCCGACGCCGCACGTGGACTGGTCGGCGGGTGATGTCCGGCTGCTGACGGAGGCCGTCGACTGGCCGGAGACGGACCGCCCGCGCCGTGCCGCCGTGTCGTCCTTCGGCGTCAGTGGCACCAACGCCCACACCATCATCGAGCAGGCCTCCGCGACCGAGGAACCGTCCCCGGCCCCCGGCTCCGGCTCGGCCGTGCCGTGGGTGCTCTCCGGCAGGACCGAGGCAGCGCTGCGGGCGCAGGCCGTCCGCCTCGCGTCCTACCTGGACGACAACGACAACGACTATGACCCTGCCGACGACGGCGGTGCAGCGGCTCTCGCGGCCGACGCGGCGTACTCGCTGGCCACGACCAGGGCAGCCTTCGAACACCGTGCCGTGGTGGTCGCGGAGAGCCCCGAAGAGCTCCGGCGGGGACTGGCCGGTGTCGCCGACGGCGCCACGCCGCCCGGCGTGGTGACCGGGACCGCACGTACCGGCGGCAGGACCGTCTTCGTCTTCCCCGGGCAGGGGTCGCAGTGGGTGGGCATGGCCGCCGAACTGCTGGAGACCTCCCCGGTCTTCCGCGACCGGATCGAAGCCTGCGAACGCGCCCTCGCGCCGCACGTGGACTGGTCGCTGACCTCGGTGCTGCGCGGCACCTCCGAGGTCGAACAGGACCGGGTCGACGTGCTGCAGCCCGTGCTGTGGGCGATGACGATCGCCCTCGCCGAGGTGTGGCGCTCCTTCGGAGTGAGGCCCGACGCGGTCGTCGGGCACTCGCAGGGCGAGGTCTCCGCGGCGGTGATCGCCGGAGCGCTCCACCTGGACGACGGAGCGCGCATCGTGGTGCGGCGCAGCCTCGCGGTCCGCGAACTCCAGGGCCGCGGCGCCATGGCCTCGCTGCCTCTCCCGGACGAGCAGGCACGGGAACTGGTCGGCCGGTGGACCGGCCGCCTCGGAATCGCCGCCGTGAACGGGCCCGCCACCGTCGTGGTCTCCGGGGACACCGACGCCCTCGACGAACTCCTCGAACACTGCCGGCAGGAGGGCATCCAGGCCCGCAAGGTCGCCGTCGACTACGCCGCGCACTCGCCGCAGATCGAACGCGTCGAAGCGCAGGCGAGCGAGGGGTTCGCCGGCATCAGCCCGCTCCCTGGCTCCGTACCCTTCTACTCCACGGTGACGGGCGGGAAACTGGCCGCGGACGAGCTGGGCTCCGGCTACTGGTACCGCAACATGCGGCAGACGGTACGGTTCCACGACGCGATCCGGGCCGCTCTGGCCGACGGGCACGACGTGTTCGTCGAAGTCAGTCCGCACCCCGTCCAGCTGGCGGGCATCCAGGACGCCATAGAGGCCGCCGACGCGGACGCCGTGGTCGTACCGACACTGCGCCGCCGCGACGGCGGACGGAGCCGGCTGATGCTGGCCCTGGCCCAGGCCCACGTGCGCGGTGTCGCCATCGACTGGGACGCCGTCCTGCCGGGCGCGCGCCGCGTCGACCTGCCGACCTACGCGTTCCAGCACGAGCGGTACTGGCTGGAGGCGGGCGCCCCGGCCGGTGACGTGCGAACGGCCGGGCTGGACGCCTCCGACCACCCGTTCCTGGGCGCGGCGGTGGAGCTGCCGGACGCCGGCGGCCACCTGCTGACCGGGCTGCTGTCCCTGCGGGCCCAGCCCTGGCTGGCCGACCACGCGGTGCTGGGCACGGTACTGCTGCCGGGCACGGCCTTCGTGGAACTGGCCGCCCACGCGGCGGCCGAGACCGGCTGCGACCTGGTCGAGGAACTCACCCTGCAGGCACCGCTGGTGCTGCCCGAGCACGGCGGCGTCGCGCTCCAGGTCCTCGTGGGTGCCCAGGACGCCACCGGCCGCCGCCCGCTGAGCGTGCACTCGAGAGCCGGGGACGGCCCCTGGATCCGCAACGCCACCGGCACCCTCACCACCGGCGCGACCCCCTCCGGGACCGACTTCCGCAGCTGGCCCCCGGCCGACGCCCGGCCGGTGGACCTGGACGGCTTCTACGACCGGCTGGCGGACCTCGGCCTGAGCTACGGCCCGCTCTTCCAGGGGCTGCGTGCCGCCTGGCGCGGCCACGACGCGGTCTACGCCGAACTAGCCGTCACCGATGAGGCGGCCGCGGACGCGTTCGGCGTGCACCCGGCCCTGCTCGACTCCGCGCTGCACGCGCTGGGCGCGGGCGGCCTCGTACCGGCCGCCGACGGGCCCCTGCTGCCCTTCGCGTGGTCCCGCGTCACGCTGCACGGAACCGGAGCGGCGAGCCTGCGGGTACGGCTCTCCCCGGCCGGCGGGGACACGGTACGGCTGGAGGCCGCCGACGGCACGGGCCGCCCCGTCCTCTCGGTCGAGTCGCTGACGCTGCGCCCGGTCTCGGCCGAGCAACTGCGCACCAGCTCCCGGGACTCCCTGTTCACCGTGGACTGGGCACCGCTCGCCGCCACGGCCGACGCGCGGACGACGGTCGTACGGACCTACGACGACATCGCCGAACTCCTCGCCGCCCCCGCGGCGGAGACCGGGGCGGAGACCGGGGCGCAGGCGGACACGGACGCCGTCGTCGTCCCCTGCCCCGCCGGGTCGGGTACCGATGCCCAGCGGGTCCGCAGCGTCCTCGCCGAGGTGCTCCGGCTGGTGCGGTGGTGGGCGGCCGAGGACCGGGCCGCCCGCCTGGTGCTGGTGACCCGGGGCGCGGTCGCCGCCGGGGACGAGCCGGAGGCGGGCGACCCGGTGCAGGCGGCCGTGTGGGGCCTGGTCCGGTCGGCACAGTCGGAGAACCCGGACCGTATCGTCCTCCTCGACATCCACCGGAACGCCGACGCGGACCGGGCCGTGGCTTGGGCCGTCCCCCGGCTCATCGCCTCCGGGGAGCCGCAGGCCGCGCTGCGCGGCGACGCGCTCCTGCTGCCCCGGCTCGAAAGGGCCGCCGCCGACGCCCCACGGGCCACCCCGGACTTCGGGACCGGCACGGTGCTTCTGACCGGCGCGTCCGGCGCCC
>NZ_JBEOWS010000385.1:0-8771 GCF_040296125.1 Streptomyces sp. NPDC002265
CCTGTCCAATTCACGAAAGTACTATCCGGGCATCGGCCTGGTTACCGACCCGGATATCGAGGAGCGGCAGCCGTGAGCGCGTTGATCGACCCCGAAGAGATCGCCTACGAGACCGACCTCGTGTGGCTCGAGGACCCGACGCTGCTCGACTACGTGCGCCAGTCCCTGGACCGGCTGCCCTCGCGCCGGGGGAAGCCCGCCTACCACCGGGACGGGCGCATGGTCGGCTACGCCATCCTCGGCAAGGACGCCAAGCCGTCCCGGGCATCGGGCACGTTCCGGCGCAGGGTGTTCTGGCTCCTGCCGCACGATCGTGACCAGCAGCCGGACGGACTGTACGAGACGGGCGCGCCCTCCGAGGCGATCGACCCCCGCACCGTCGCCCCAGGCGTCAAGGGCTACAAAACCGAACGCTCGGAAGGCGGCCCCGCCTCACCCGCGATGATCGCCCTGGGCATAGTGCTTCCCGCCGACTGAGAGCCGTTCCTCTGAGCATCGAGTTCGAGCCCCGGCGCCCGGCGGTATTTTGTCCGCCCCTTCGGACACTCACCTCCGCCCTGTCGTGCACGTGTGGACGTCGAGTCTTGATCGGTGTCGCCAGGGCGTGGGTAATGTGACCCGGCCTCGCTTTCAGAAGCGGATCAGTGCCGTCTGCGGGCACACTTTCTGAGCGCTTTGGGCGCGATCGGGAGAACTTTTCTGTCCTGAATGGGCTTGTGGTCCGGAGGGTTGTTCGGTGTGGCGTGAGTTCGAGAGTCAGAACCATTGATGGCCGGACCCCCCGCGTTTCCGCGATCGCCGATGCGCTGCAGGTCGTCGGGGACCGGTGGAGTCTGCTGGTCATCAGGGAACTGATCTTCGGGATACACCGGTTCAGCGAGATACAGGCCAACACCGGCGCGCCGACGGCGACGCTGTCCGAGCGGCTGCGCAAGCTGGAGAAGGCCGGTGTCATCGCGCGCCGACGCTACTCCGAACATCCCAGACGCTATGAGTACGTACTGACGCCGGTCGGGGACGATCTGTCGCCCGTCCTCGCGGCACTCGGCGACTGGGGCGCCCGGTACGTGACGCGTGCGCGTGCGGCGATTGCCGAGGATCTGTAGCGGGGCTCTCTATGCCGATCACCGGCGCTCCGGAGGGCGCCGGGCGGCACTGGCTGGTCCGGCGCGGGCTGCTCGCCGACCTGCGGCACTGGCGCGAGTGCCGTGACGCCATCTACCGGCGGATCATGGGCCGCGGCTGGTCGGAGCGGCGGCAGGCTTTCGTCCAGTACAAGGGCAGCGACGTGCTGGACGCGTCCGTGGTGATGATGCCGCTGGCGAAGTCCATCGCGCCTACCGACCCGAAGTGGCTGTCCACGCCGGATGCGCTCACGGAGGACCTGGTGTGACTCGCTCGTCTACCGCCACGACCCCCAGGCCAGCCCCGACGGGCTGCGCGGTGAGGAGGGCACGTTCTCGATCTGCTGTGCGGGTACGTCGAGGCCCTGGCCCGCGCCGGACGCGTGGACGAAGCCCAGAAAGATGCTCACCTACGCCAACCATCTCGGCCGACCGGCAGCGCCCCTCCGGCATGCCTCACCCCGCACACGCACGCCTCGCCCCGCTGGATCTGTCCTGACCCGGCGGGGCGAAGGGCTGCAGGGGTGAGGGGCGGTAGGAGCTGGTCAGCGGGCGGCGACGAGAGCGGTCACTCCGTGCCGCAGCACCCCGCGCGCCGCCTGCGCGTCACCGAGGTAGCCCGCCACCATCGCGCCGTCGCGCAGCGCCACCATGGAGTCGGCGGACTGTTCGGGGCTGGTCGCGCCGAGCCGCCGGAAGGCGTCCAGCAGCACCTCGCGAAACCAGGCACGATGCCGCAGCACCGTCTGGTGGATCACGTTCTGGGGGTCCGGGTATTCGGCGGCCGCGTTGATGAACGGGCAGCCGCGAAAGCCCGCGCCGCACACCTCGTCGCCGATGCCGTGCGCCACCGCGGCGAGGAAGCCGGCGGGGGAGGAGACCTGCTTCGCGACCGCGGCGACGCCGTCCCTGATCTGCCGGTCGGCCCCTTCCAGGTAGGCGCGTACCAGATCCTCCTTGCCGTCGAAGTGCCGGTAGAAGGTCCCTCGCGCCACATCGGCCTCGGCCATGACGCGATCCACCCCGACGCCACGGATGCCCTCGCTGTAGAAGAGCCGGCTCGCGGTGCCCAGCAGCCGGTCGCGGGCCGCGGAGCGGCGAATCAGGCCTGACACTTCCTCTGTCGTCGACATGCCATCCAGCATAGAACGGTCTGTCCCTTTTCAGGCCGGTGCACGGTGTGAGGTGGGCGCCGGTTGGAGGCTCAGCCGAGATCCGTCACCAGGGGCGTGTGACCGTATCCGTGCTCCTCCGCCTCCGCGGCCGGGCGGCGTCGGGTTCCGTGCGGGGTGTGGACGAGGGCGCGCTTCAACCACTGATCCCTGCCATGGCGTCGTGCGGTGATCGGTGGGCCGCCGAGCGCGACGACGTCGTTCTCGACCACCAGGACGTCACCGGCGCCCAGATTGCAGGGCAAGGTCGCGTCGGCGAGAGCCTCGGCCAGGTGCCCGTAGGCCCGGCTGAATTCCGGTGAGGCGTCCTGCAGGGGAGTGCGGCCGGGGTCGAACCGCATCATCAGGCCCTCGTCGGTCGACCACAGCACGGGAACCGGCGTCGGGCGGTCGGCGAAGCGGGCCGGCGCGTGGTCCGAGCCGGGATGGATCGGGAGGTGGGGGCGCATGAGGGTGTCTACGTCGTCCTCGGCCGGCGAGACGTGCCGGATGCTGGCCGCCGACACCGGGACGGCACCGTGATTGCGCATGGACGCGATGAGCAGCAGATGGGCTCGCTGCGGGTGGAAGGCGTCCTCGGTACGGAGCATGTCGAGGCGCGCGTCGTCGGCTGCGCTCCGGCGCGCGGACGGCAGGAGGTTGTGGACGAAGCGGCCCTCCTGTCGGTCGGGGAACGCCATCGGTCGCCCCAGCGCCATGGCGAGCATGAGGACGAGGATGTCCCAGAGTTCGTCGCCGCGCGCCTTCGACCAGTGCTCTGGGGTGTCTCCCAGCGCCACGTCGTCCACGCGGAAGACGCCGCGGAAGACGGTCAGACCCGACGGGGACGAAGCGTTCCCGAGCTTCTCGGCCAGGGGTGCGGGAAGCCAGGACAGAGCCCTGCGCAGGACGAGGTGACCGGCCGGATCCATGGGCGATCCGACTTCGGAGAGCACGGTCCGCGCGGTGCGGACGAGCAGGTCGCGTTCCGAGTCGTCGAAGTCCCTGAACACCACTGCGGCAGCGTGAGGCATGGCCGTCCTTCGTTCTCGGTGGGGGCAGTGCGAAGTACCGCGTCGATGCGGTTGCGGGCGCCTGTACGAAGAGCCTACGAAAAGTTACCCACCGTCACAGCGGTCGGAGTGGCGGGCAGAAAAAGCCGGGGAAAAGCGCCTGGACCACTGCCCTTTCGGGCACCCCCGTCCGGCCCGCGCGGCGCCGTTTTCGCGGGACGGTGCCCGGGGCCCGGCGCCTGGTCTCGCCCGGCGAGCAAGTGATTGAAGACTCATCTATTGAATTTTGAATTAACTTCCCCGAAGATTGCGTTGAGGCTGGTCAGGTGGACGTACTTCGGTCGCCTCGAAAATGGATTGAACGCTACAGAAAGATCTGGGACAACCTCATGACTCACCTGCTGCACATCGACTCCAGCGCCCGTGGCGAAGGCTCCGCGAGCCGACGCCTGTCCGCCGAGTACGTCCGGGCCTGGCAGGCCCGCAACCCGCACGGCACCGTCACCTACCGTGACCTGGCCGTCGACACCCCCGACTTCGTTTCGCCGGAGTGGATCACCGGCGTCTTCGGCCCGGCCGACGCCGCGACCGACGGGACCAGGGCTGCCGTGGCGGCGTCCGAGGTGCTGATCCGCGAGATCGAGGAGGCCGACGTCCTGGTTCTCGGCGTGCCGATGTACAACTTCGGCGTCCCGGCAACCTTCAAGGCGTGGATCGACCAGGTGGTCATGGCCGGTCGGACCTTCGCCTTCGGCGAGAACGGCCCCGAGGGTCTGCTGAAGGGCAAGACGGCCGTCGTCCTGCGGGCCTCGGGCAGCGACTTCGACAACCCCGCTTTCGCGCCGATGGACTTCCACGCCCCCTACGTCCGCGGCGTCCTCGGCTGGATCGGCATCACGGACGTGGAGTTCATCGCGGTCAACGGATACACCCCGGAGCAGGTCGAGGCCGCCATCCAGGAGGCGGGCAAGGCGATCACCGCCCACGCAGACACCACGTTGCTGGCCGCCTGACCACCGGCCACGGCGCCCGAGCGCGGGACCGTTCCGGCCGGGACCGCTCCGTGCCGGCACCGCAGGCCCGACCCGGGCAGTGTGGCTTCCGGGCTTCCCGCCGACGCCACCGCGTAGGTGGGAAGCCCGACTCCTCGGGCGGCGGGGGAGTTCGGGGAGAGCGCTGTGGATCATTGACGTGACAGTGACAATGGTGCAGGCCGCAGCCATGACGGGTCCGACCCGTTCGGCGGACATGACGGCCGACCCGGTTTCACCTCATCACCGGACTCCGCGACCCGCGTGGTCCAACCGTTGAAGGAGAAGTTCGTGCCCACCGACAGAGTCCCCGTCGTGTTCATCCATGGTCTGTGGTTGCACTCCTCCTCGTGGCAGCCATGGGTGGACCTGTTCGAATCCCAGGGATTCGACGCGGTGGCTCCCTGCTGGCCGGGGGAGGTGAACACGGTCGAGGGGGCGCGCTGGCAGCCCGAGGCGGCCGCCGGATTCGGCATCGACGCCGTCACCGAGCACTTCGCTCAGATCATCCGTTCCTACGACACCGCTCCCGTGATCGTGGGCCATTCCTTCGGCGGGCTGTTCACGCAGAAGCTTCTCGGTATGGGGCTGGGCCGGGCGGGCGTCGCGATCAACCCCGCCCAGATGAAGGGCGTCAAGCCGCTCCCGTTCGCTCAACTGCGCTCCGGATTCCCGGTTCTCGGGAATCCCGCCAACAAGAAGAAGGCCGTCGCCCTCACTGCCAAGCAGTTCCGCTACTGCTTCGGCAACGCGCTCTCCCAGGCCGAATCTGATCAACTGTTCGAGAAGTGGACGATCCCGTCGCCGGGGCGTCCCCTGTTCGAGGCCGCGTTCGCGAACTTCAGCAAGAACTCTCCGGCCGCCGTGGACACCGCGAACACCACCCGCGGACCCCTGCTGCTGATCTCCGGACAGCAGGACCACACGGTCCCGGACGTGGTCACACGCGCCTCGTACAAGCAGTACGGCCACTCGTCGGCCGTGACCGAGCTGAAGCAGTTCGCCGATCGAGGACACTCACTGACCGTGGACAGCGGCTGGCGCGGTGTCGCGGACCACGTGCTGGAGTGGCTGGCGCGCCAGGGTGTACAGCCCACGACCGGGTCGGCCGGCTGATCCTGGGCCTCGGTGCGGCGCGGCGAACCTGAGTTCCGGCAAGGGATGAGGATCGAGTGAGCGATGACGGCCCAGCGAGCCAGCGCGTTCGGCAGCGGCCACGTTGTATACCTGTGGCATGCCCGATGCCCGGATGGCCTCCTCGCAGGGCAAGTGGATCCTGATCCATCACGGTCTTCGGGTCCAGCATGGCCATGCTGGACCCGACCGTCGTGAACGTCGCTCTGCCCCGCATCGGTGAGGATCTCGGCACCGGCCTCACCACCCTGCAGTGGACCGTGAACGCGTACATGATCATGCTGGCCGGGCTGATCCTGCTCGGCGGTTCCCTCGGCGACAGCTATGGCCGCCGGCGGATCTTCGCGACCGGTGTCGTGTGGTTCGCGTCCTCGTCACTGCTGTGCGGTCTCGCGCCAGTTCACCTCGGTCAACCTGGTCACCCTGTGCGTGTACGCGGCCTTCGGCGGATTCTCTTCCTGACCGCGCTTCAGTTGCAGGTCATGGCGGGCTTCTCGCCGCTGGAGGCGGGGAGCCCGCTGCTGCCGACGACGGAGCTAATGCTGCTGTTCTCCTCTCGCTCCGGTGCGCTCGCCGACTGGAGCGGGCCGCGCATCCCGCTGACCGCCGGGCCGCTCCTGTCGGCGACGGCGATGCTGATGATGCTGCGGGTCGGCGAGGGCGCCGACTATCTGACGGACGTGCTGCCGACCGTGCTGGTCATGGGCGCCGGCATGGTCACGCTGCTCGCCCCGCTGACCGCCACCGTGCTCGGGTCCGTCGACGTGTCGCGGGCGGGTCTGGCCAGCGGCGTCAACAACGCGGCCGCGTGGGTGGTGGGACTGGTCGCGGTGGCGGCGCTGCCGGTGCTCACCGGGATGGGCTCGGACGCCTATCAGAACGCGGACGCCTTCAATACGTCGTTCCGCAAGGCCATGCCGATCTGCACGGGGGTGCTCGTCGTTGGCGCGGTGCTGGCGTTCTCGTTCGTCCGGAGGCTCGCTCCGGGCTGCCGGCGGCCGGAGTGCCGCACCCACGGCGCCCTCACGGCTCCGCCTCGCGAGGGCAAGGCGGTCCGCCGCGGCAGTGCCTGAGCCGCCGGAGTCGCCCACGCCCCTGCGGAGGCCACGGCGAGCGGCCCGACCGGACCGCTCGCCGTGCCCCGCGTCACCGCAAGGTGCCGATCACTGCGCTCACTTGGTGGCGTAGACGGCGGAGTAGCCGCCGATGAGGTGACGGGTCTCGACCTTGGCGAAGCCGGCGGTCCGCAGCCACTGGGTGGCGTCCGCGACGGTGTACTCGGAGCCGCCCTCGGTGTCGATGAGCATGTTCAGCGACAGCAGCAGGCCGTAGGAGTTCTGGCGGCGTTCGTCGTCGATCATGGCGTCGTAGACGATGAGGGTGCCGCCCTCGGGCAGGGCGTCGTATGCCTTCTGGAGCAGGAACTGGCGCTGCTCGAGGTTCCAGTCGTGCAGGATCTGGCCCATGACGTAGACGTCGGCCTCGGGCAGCGGGTCGGCGAAGAAGTCGCCGCCGTGGAAGGTGAGGCGGTCGGCCAGGCCGTGGGCGGCGACGAACTCCTCGAACACCGGCTGTACGGGAGGCAGCTCGAAGACGGCGCCGGTGATGTCGGGGTTGCTGCGCAGGACGGCGGCCGGGACGGCGCCGAGGGCTCCGCCGAGGTCGATGACGTGGCGGCGCCCCGTCCAGTCGAAGTCCGCGGCGAGGGCGGCGGCGAGCGGGGTGCTGACGCCGTTCATGCCGTTGAGGAAGGCGCGCCAGGCGATCGGGTCCTGGCTGAGGGTGGCGAAGAACGGGGCACCGCTGTGCGCGACCTCGTTCTGCAGGGCACCGGTGCGCAGCGCGGTGGTGAGGTTGTTCCAGAAGCCGAAGAGACGGGCGTTGGCCATCTCCAGGATGCCGCCGACGTACGACGGCTTGTTCCGGTCCAGGAACAGGTCGGCGGTGGGGGAGTTGCGGTAGGTGCCGTCCTCGTCACGGGTGAGCACCCCGAGCGACACCAGCGCGTCGAGGAAGTCCGCGGCGGACCGGGAGTGCAGGCCCACCTCGGCGGCGAGGGAGTCGCGGTCGCGGCCGCCCTGGGCCAGCACGGTGAAGATTCCCAGCTCCACCGCACTGAGCAGGGTCTTGGAGGCCATGAAGCCGAGGCCGAGCTGGAGCAGCGGCTCAGGGGTGATGGGGTCGTTGACCGACATGTCGTGTTCTCCACTTGATTCTGGAAGTCGAAGGTGGAAGTTGAAGCGTAAACATTTTTTGCGGCGCGTCCGTCCGGGCGGCTGCTGTGAAGGAGCCGCCACGGAAGGGGTGATTCGAGTGAGTGGGGCCGGACGGTTGTGGGGGTCGGGCGCCATGTTCTATGACACCGGCGGGCCCGCAGGCGTTCCCGATACGGCCGTCTGCGGCGCGCTCCTGCGCGATCGGTCAACCGTGGCGGGAGCGAACGGGCAGACCTTTCGCCGTTCGTGCACCGGATATCGGGGACTCCGGGCCGCCGTCGGCTCGTGGTTGCGCGGCGTCGCGGAGTGCGAGCCGTGACGTCGCGGCGCGAGGTGCTCGCCGGGGGAGAGATCAGAGCGTTTTGATCTGGCCGCCGTCGATGACGCTCTCCGTTCCCGTGATGTTGGCGGCGAGAGGGGAGGCGAGGAAGAGGGCGAGGTCGGCCACCTCGTGTGCCTCGGTGACCCGGCCGGAAGCGATGCCCATGCTCTGCGGCACGACCACGTCGAGCGCTTCCTGGGCGGTGATGCCGGCGCTCGCGGCGGTGGCGTCGGCGAAGCCGCCCGGTGCGGTCCAGAAGGGGGTGCGGACCGGGCCGGGGGCGATGGCGTTGACGCGTACGCCCTGTGGTGCGAACTCCTCGGACAGGGACTTGTTGAGGTTGGTCAGGGCGGCCTTGGCCGCCGAGTAGTCGACCACCATGGGGAAGGGCAGCCGGGCGTTGATCGAGCTGATGTTCACGATGGCTGCGCCGCGCGCCGCGATCAGGTGGGGGAGGGCCGCGCGGCTGGCGCGTACGGCGCTGAAGAAGGTCAGGTCGAAGATCCGCTGCCAGTCGGCGTCGCTGACCTGGAGAAACGACTCACGGGGCTCGGCGGCGCCGACGTTGTTGACCAGGATGTCCAGGCGCTGGTGGCGTTTCACCGCCTGCTGGACCAAGTGCTCGGCCCCTTCGGCGGTGGACAGGTCGACCGGCACGATCGTGACGTCGTGGTCGGCGGCGAGCGCGTCCAGTTCGGGGGTGGAGGTGCGGCTGCCGGCCACGACCTTGACGCCCTCCTCGGCCAGTTTCTCGACCACGGCCAGGCCGATGCCCTTGCT
>NZ_JBEOWS010000386.1:0-8719 GCF_040296125.1 Streptomyces sp. NPDC002265
GGGCCCGCTTCGGCGGACCCGGCCCTCTGCCGTACCTGTGCCCGTGCGGGCCGCGTACCTGTGTCCGTGCGGACCGCTCAGAACAGCCGCAGCTTGTCGTCCTCGATGCCCCGCAGCGCGTCGTAGTCCAGGATGTGGCAGTCGATGCCGCGGTCGGTCGCCAGCACGCGGGCCTGCGGCTTGATCTCCTGGGCCGCGAAGACACCCCGCACCGGAGCCAGGTGGGGGTCACGGTTGAGCAGTTCCAGATAGCGGGTGAGCTGCTCGACACCGTCGATCTCGCCACGCCGCTTGATCTCGATCGCGACGGTCCCGCCCGCGGCGTCCCGGCACAGGATGTCGACGGGCCCGATGGCGGTCATGTACTCGCGCCGGATCAGCGTGTAGCCCTCGCCGAGGGTGTCGATGCGGTCGGCGAGCAGCTCCTGGAGGTGCGCTTCCACGCCGTCCTTGATCAGGCCGGGATCGACGCCGAGCTCGTGCGAGGAGTCGTGGAGCACTTCCTCCATCGTGATGATGAGCTTCTCGCCCGCCTTGTTGACGACCGTCCACACACCGGCCTCGTCGCCACTGCCTTCCTTCAGCGTGCAGGGCGGCGACATCCAGTTCAGGGGCTTGTAGGCCCGGTCGTCGGCGTGGATGGAGACGCTGCCGTCCGCCTTCACCAGAATCAGGCGGGGCGCGGAGGGGAGATGGGCGGTGAGCCGGCCCGCGTAGTCGACGGAACACCGGGCGATGACGAGACGCATGGTCCGCAACGCTACTCGACGGGCGGCGGTAGACGCGATTCGCCCAGGATGACCTGGGTTCACGGGTGGCCGATTGTGTGCTTACTGGGAGTTCCCTAAGTGTGCAATCTCCTGGTGTCGCCCCCGGCGGGTGCCTACCGTAGTAAACGGGAGGTCGTGATGCGTACACGCAGCGTGCTCGGTGTTCCGGCGTGCGAACTTCCCTTCCCTGTCCGGCAACCCCTGCGTCTCGGGGGTGCGAGAGGAGAACCCATGTCGCTCGACGTCTCACCGGCCCTACTCGAACAGGCCGAGCGAGGCGAGGTCGACGAAGCAGAATTCGTCGACTGCGTCCGGACCTCCCTGCCCTACGCGTGGGAGATGATCAGTTCCCTGGTGGCCCAGCTGAAGGTCGACGGCGGCCAGTTCGCCGACAACCAGACGCCCCCGCCTGACGAGCAGGCCCGCGGTCAGCTGTTGCGCGCACTCGCGAGCGACGCGATCCGCGGAGCCCTGCAGCGACACTTCGGTGTGCGTCTGGCCTTTCAGAACTGCCACCGGGTGGCGGTGTTCCCGCTGGACGCCTCGGTCGAGGAGTCGCTGGCCCGTTTCACCTCGGTTCGCAGTCAGGTGTTGAACCAGTCCCCCGAGTTCCGGGACTGCTGACGCAGTGAGCCGCCTGCTTGCCGCTCCGTCCGCGGGAGGTGCAGTCAGTGCCGGAGCGGCAAGCTCCCCGTGCGGCGGGGGTGTTCAGCCGAGGTGCGGGAGCACCTCGGCGCCCAGCCGCCGTACGTTCTCCTCGGTCGCGGCCAGATCGCCGGAGCCCTCGACCAGCAGGGCGAAACGGTTGATTCCGGTCCGCTCGCTGGTCGCCGCCAGCCGGTCGGCGCACAGCCGTGGCGTGCCCACCGGGTGCAGCCCGCAGAGCAGTTCGGTGTACGCCAGCGGGTCCCGCATCTGCCGGGCGCGGCCGTCCACCGTCACATGGGCGTCGAGCCCCTGCTTCAGCCAGCCCGGCATCGCCTTGGTCAGCGCCTCCACCGCGTCCGTACGCCGGTCCGCGATCTGGCAGACCCCGGCCGAGACATGGGCCGCGTCGTGGACCTCCTGCGCCGGTCGCCCGGCCGCGCGCGCGTGCTGTCGCCACAGTGCCACCATCTCCGCCTTCTCCTCGTCGCCGATGTGCATGCCGAGCAGCATCGGCAGCCCGCGCTCGGCGGCCAGCCGCACGCTCGCCGGCGAGGTGCAGGCGACGACCACCTCGGGTCCCGTGCCGTCCGTCAGGGACTCCGACGGCCGGGGCACCACGGGGACTTCACGGAAGGCGAAGCGCCCGCCGGACGCCCCCACCGAGGGCTCGCGCAGCCAGCGCACCAGCAGATCGAGCGATTCCGGGAACCCGCTCTCGTACGCCTTCAGACCGGCGCCGAACACCTCCAGGTCCACCCAGGGCCCACCGCGTCCCACGCCCAGCGAGAACCGGCCGCCACTGGTCACATGCAGCAGCGCGGCCTGCTCGCCGAGGGCCACGGGATGCACGGTTGGCAGTACGCTGACCGCAGTGCCGACCCGGATGCGTCGGGTGCGGCCCAGCAGCAGCGCTGCCAGGGTCACCGCCGACGGACAGGTTCCGTACGGCACGAAATGGTGCTCGGCCAGCCAGACCGTGTCGAGCCCCGCCTCCTCGGCGACCTCGGCGGAGCGGACCGCGCGGTGCAGCGCCTCTCCCTGTCCCTGTCCGGGGAACTGGGCCGCCAACACGAAACTTCCTACACGCATTGCACTTTCCTGCTTCCTTGGCTCCGACATGGAGCTCCCCCACCCGGCATAACCGTCCGACACATGCCTAGGTCACGGCCTGACGGGGAGATTTGCCGATTGTCTGGAGAATCGGTCCCAGGAGAGGGGGACTTGTGAGGTTTGACGACCTACGCGTACCCCGGTCGGCGGCGCGTAGGCTGGACACGGTCCGTGTTTCCTGCAGAGCCGTGAGGTGTTCCGTGTCCCCGCGTCGCAACCGTCCCAAGGGCTCCGGCTCCGGCCGGAGCGCGGAGGACGACTCCTCCGGCCGCTACGGCGGCTGGCAGTCCACGACCAGCTGGCAGGGCGAGGAGTGGAACGTGCGTCATGTGGCCGGAGCGAGCGCGCAGGGCAAGTCCTACCGCTGCCCGGGCTGCGACCAGAACATCCCCGACGGCGTGCCGCACGTGGTCGCCTGGCCCGAGCACTCGGGTGTGGACGAGCGCCGGCACTGGCACAAGGCGTGCTGGAACGCGCGGGACCGCCGCACCACGAGGGTGCAGCGGTCCCGTAACGCGCCCAGATTCTGAGTCGGGCCCGGCCGTCGGAGCCGGGCCGGGGCGAAGGTCAGACGTCCCGCTTCTCCAGCAGCGCGAAGGCGCAGGCGAACGCGACGGCCGTGACGCCCAGCGCGATCCACAGGGGGTCCCAGCCGGACGGACCGGACTCGCTGAGCGAGGTCGAGTAGAAGACGCTGAGCTGGTTCGGGATCGAGTACTCGAAGAGCGCCTCGCGGACCTTCTCCAGCGACGAGGAGAACATGAAGAGCGCGATGACCAGCGGGGCCAGCAGCACGCCGATCATGATGGTGATGGCGCCCGCCGAGTGCCGGATGATCGAGCCGAGCACCAGCGACAGCAGCCCGAGCAGCGCCATGTAGAACGAGACGCCGACGGTGGCCTTGAACCACTCGCTGCCCGACGGCTGCCGCGCCCCGTCCAGGATGGACACGTCCGCGAGGGCCACGAGGGACGCCGACACCAGCGTGATCACGAAGGCGACGAGGAAGAACACGATCGCCTTGGCCGTCAGCACCCGGCCGCGCGAGGGGCACGCGGTCATGGTCGTGCGGATCATGCCGGTGCCGTACTCCGAGGCCGTGGTCAGCACGCCGAGCGTGATGATGCACATGCTGCCGATGAGCAGCCCGAAGAAGCCGAACGACAGCGGGTTCTCGCCGGACAGGTCCGACTCGTTCGCGTTGGCGGAGATGACCAGGGCGGCCAGCAGTCCGATGCCCACGACGAGCAGGACGAACACGCCCAGCGTCCACATCGTGGAGCGCACGGACCTGATCTTCGTCCACTCGGAGGCGATGGCGTGTCCGAGGTGCGTGCGTACGACGGGGATCGGCGAGGTGTAGCTGGGGTACGCGGAACCGGCCGCAGCCTGCCAGTCGGGCGCGGCCTGCGGCATCGGGGGCTGGGGCGTGCTCATCGGGCGTCCTCGGGCTTCGTCGGAGCGTCGGTGGCGGGTGCGGGCGTTGCCTCTGCTGCCGGGGCTGCCGGGGCTGCCGGGGCGGCGGGCGCGACCGGCGGCGCGGCGACCGGGGGCGCGGCGGCGGGCGGCGCGGCGACCGGAGGGGCCGTGGGCGCCGCGTACGGGTTGGGCGTGGCGGGAGCGCCGTAACCGCCGTACGGGCCCGCGGGGACCTGGCCGGGCGCCGGGGGCTGCATCGCGAACGGCTGTCCGCCGTGCTGGGGCGGCGGCGGGGGGTACCAGCCCGGCTGGCCCTGCCCGGGTATCGGCATCGGTATCGGCGGCTGCGCACCGGGCGGCAGCGGCTGCATCAGCCCGGCCTTCTGGTCGACCGTCGAGCGGTAGTCGACCGCGCCCTGCGTCATCCGCATGTACGCCTCCTCCAGCGAGGCCTGGTGCGGCGACAGCTCCCACAGCCGTACCTCGGCCTCGTGCGCGATGTCGCTGATGCGCGGCAGCGGCAGCCCGGTCACCCGCAGCGCGCCGTCCTGCTCGGGCAGCACGTGCCCGCCCGCCTCGGCCAGCGCGGACGTGAGCTTCTCGCGCAGCTGCGGCTCGGTGTCCGGGGTGCGCACGCGCGCGAAATCGGCCGAGTTGGCCGAGATGAAGTCGCGCACGCTCATGTCGGCGAGCAGCTGGCCGCGTCCGATGACGATGAGGTGGTCGGCGGTCAGCGCCATCTCGCTCATCAGATGGCTGGAGACGAACACGGTCCGCCCCTCCGCCGCCAGGGTCTTCATCAGGTTGCGCACCCAGAGGATGCCCTCGGGGTCGAGGCCGTTGACCGGCTCGTCGAAGAGCAGCACCTGGGGGTCGCCGAGCAGCGCGGCGGCGATGCCGAGCCGCTGCCCCATGCCGAGCGAGAACCCCTTGGAGCGCCGCCGCGCCACGTCCTGGAGCCCGACCACGCCGAGCACCTCGTCCACGCGCCGCGCCGGGATGCCCGACAGCTGGGCCAGGGACAGCAGATGGTTACGGGCGTGCCGGCCGCCGTGGACGGCCTTGGCGTCGAGCAGGGCGCCGACCTGGCGCGCGGCGTTGGGCAGCCGGCGGTACGGGTAGCCGCCGATCGTCACCGAGCCCGCGGTGGGGTTGTCCAGGCCGAGGATCATCCGCATGGTCGTCGACTTGCCCGAGCCGTTGGGCCCGAGGAAGCCGGTGACGGCACCCGGTCGTACCTGGAAGGAAAGGTTGTACACGGCGGTCTTGTCGCCGTAGCGCTTGGTCAGGCCGACAGCCTCGATCATGCTCCGCACCCATCGAGAGGATCAGGACAGCGGGGCACACGCCCCCCGTAAGGGTAAGGAGCCTATCGGTGTGCTGACGGTTCCGCTCAAGGGAAGGTAAAACAACGAACGGGTCGGTGCAGGTCAGCGCAGGTCGGTGCGGTCACTAGGCGTCGCGGTTGCGCAGCACCAGGTAACCGCCCAGGAGCGAGGCGATCACCCACAGCACCATGATCCCGAGCCCGCCCCAGGGGCCGTAGGGGGTGTCGTCGTCGAGTCTCTGGACCACCCGCATGATCCTGCCGCCGGCCTGGTCGGGCAGGAACCGGCCGATCCGCTTGGTCGCGTCGACGTTGGCGAGGATGTTGGAGATCAGGAAGAAGAACGGCATCAGGATGCCCAGCGACAGCATCGGCGAGCGCAGCATCGTGGCGATGCCCATCGAGAACATCGCGATGAGGGTCATGTAGAGGCCGCCGCCGATCACCGCGCGCAGCACGCCGGGCTCGCCGATCTCCGTGCGCAGCGAGCCGAGCATGGCCTGGCCGAGGAAGAAGGCGGCGAAGCTGGTGACCATCCCGACGATCAGGGCGAGCCCGGTCGCCACCGCGATCTTGCTGGCCAGGAAGGTGCCGCGCTGCGGCACGGCGGCCAGCGAGGTGCGGATCATGCCGGTGCTGTACTCGTTGGACACCACCAGCACGCCGAACACGATCATCGCCAGCTGGCCCAGGGTCATACCGGCGAAGCTGACGAAGGTCGGGTCGAAGGAGAGCCGCTCCCGGACCGGCATCCGGTCGAACTGGCTCCGCGACAGCGCCGAGATCAGCATGCCGAGGGCGACGGTGACGACCACGGCGAGGGAGAGCGTCCACACCGTGGACGCGACGGAGCGGATCTTCGTCCACTCGGATCTGACGACCTGCGTCGCCGCCATGCTCAGCCCCTTTCCCGGCCGTCGCCCCACTGGCGGGGCAGAGCGGTGTCGGCATGCGCGTGGTACTCCACCGACTCGGCGGTCAGCTGCATGAACGCCTCCTCCAGGGAGGCCTGCTGGGGGCTCAGCTCGTGCAGCACGATGTGGTGCTGCGCGGCCAGCTCCCCGATGAGCTCGGGCTTCCCGGCGTCCACCTCCAGCACACCGCTGCCGCTCTCCACGACCGTGATGCCGGCCTCGTGCAGCACGTCGAGCAGCCGCTCGCGCTGCGGGGTGCGGATGCGGACGTAGGCGCGCGAGTTCTGCCTGATGAAGTCGGCCATGGAGGTGTCGGCGAGCAGCCTGCCCTGCCCGATGACGACCAGATGATCGGCGGTCAGCGCCATCTCGCTCATCAGATGGCTGGAGACGAACACCGTCCGGCCCTGCGCGGCCAGCGATTTCATGAGGGTGCGGATCCAGTGGATGCCCTCGGGGTCCAGCCCGTTGACCGGCTCGTCGAACATCAGGATCCGCGGGTCGCCGAGCAGCGCCCCCGCGATCCCGAGCCGCTGTCCCATGCCGAGCGAGAACCCCTTGGCTTTCTTCTTTGCGACCGCGGACAGCCCGACGGTGTCGAGCACCTCGTGGACCCGGCTGTTGGGGATGCCGTTGCTCTGCGCGAGGCAGAGCAGATGGTTGTAGGCGCTGCGGCCGCCGTGCACGGCCTTGGCGTCCAGCAGGGCGCCGATGTACCTCAGCGGGTTCCTCAGGTCGGCGTAGTGCCGGCCGTCGATGCGGACGTCGCCCGCCGTCGGCCGGTCGAGGCCGAGCATCATGCGCATGGTCGTCGACTTGCCCGAGCCGTTGGGCCCGAGGAAGCCCGTGACGATGCCCGGTCTGACGGTGAATGTCAGCCCGTTGACCGCCACCTTCTCGCCGTACCGTTTGCTCAGCCCCTCGAGCTCGATCATGCCGCCCACGCTAGGGCGGCCGTTGGGCGGCTGCCACCCGGGCGGGCAAACAGCGTCCGACCGCGCGACGAAGGCCGTACGACGCCGGTCGAAAGGCCGTACGACGACGACCGGAAGACTGTACGAGGGTGCCCGGAGGACCGCCCGAAGGCGGCCGGACCGCAACGCGGCGGCGGGGCTCGGACGGGCCTTCGGTGACGGCCGGACGGCGGTACGACGAAGGCCCGCGCCCCCGGGGGAGGGTGCGGGCCCTTTGCTGTCGTGAAGGACTTACCGGGTCTGCTGGGCCGGAACCCCGCGGGAGATCGGCTCGTCGTCGGCCGGGCTGCCGGCGGCGGCCACCGCGGCACCGGTGAGCGTGGCGAGCATCTCGCGGACGTTCGTCAGCTGCGCGTTGATCGAGTCGCGGCGGTTGGTCAGCGCGGCCAGCTCACGCTCGGATTCCGAACGGATGCGGTCGGCCTTGGCGTTCGCGTCCGCCACGATGTCCTCGGCCTGACGCTGGGCCGTCTCCACCGTCTGGCGGGCCCGGCGCTCGGCGTCCGTGCGCAGCTTCTCGGCCTCCAGGCGCAGCTGCTCGGCGCGGTGCTCGATCTCCGCCAGGCGCTTCTCGGCCTTCTGCTGACGCGAGGCCAGGTCGCGCTCGGACTGCTCGCGGCGCTTGGCCAGGTTCGTCTCGAAGTCGGCGGCGGCCTGCGCGGCCTTGGCGCGGGTCTCCTCGAAGAGGGCGTCGGCCTCCTCACGCTTGGACTGCGCGTCCTTCTGGGCCTCGGCACGCAGCTGCGAGGCGTCGCTCTTGGCCTTCTCGACGATCCGGACGCCCTCGTCCTCGGCCTTGGACTTGCGCTCGGCGGCGAACGACTCCGCGTCGTTGCGAACCTGCTGGGCGGCCGACTCGGCCAGCTCGCGGTGCTGCTCGGCCGCGCGGCGGGCCTCCTCGCGCAGGTCCTTCGCCTCCTCCTCGGCGAGGCGGAGGATCTTCTCGACACGCGCACCGAGGCCGGCGTACGACGGCTCGGCGTCGCTCACCTGAGCCTGGGCGTTCTGCGTCTCGAGGTGGAGCTCCTCGATGCGCTTCTCGAGAGCGGTGATACGGGCCAGAGCGCTGTCGCGGTCGGAGACGAGCTTCGAGATGCGTTCGTCCACCTGAGCGCGGTCGTACCCACGCCGCACAAGCTCGAAGCCGTAGGGGGAAGTGTCGCTCATGGGGTTCCTGTCGAATGAGACCGGTGAGGTGATAGGTGGAATCCTAGGGGCCTAAGCGGTGTGTCATCGAGCGGATACGTGTTTGATCTGGAGAATGACACCCCTTTTGGGTGGCTCGCCGCAGGAGGGCTTGCCAAAAACCTGGTCAAAGACCCCAGACCTTAACGGAACTCTCACGATCCGCCGGGGGTTCCTCATACCTCACGGCCCTCGGCGTCGATTGCGTCACATCGGGCCGGCGGCACCTCCGACGCACCGACACCGACACCGGTACCGACACCGGCACGGACACGGGCACGGGCACCGGCACCAAAGCGGTGGAGGGGGCCCCCCCACGGCGGGCCACCGACGCAAGGGGCGGGGCGCCCCCCCGGCCCCGCGCCCCCGGAT
>NZ_JBEOWS010000387.1:0-8688 GCF_040296125.1 Streptomyces sp. NPDC002265
GGGCGGTCCGGCTTGCGGTCCGGGCCGCCCGGACGGCAGGGTTCGGGAGTGTGCCCACCTTGCTGATCGTGCATCACACGCCCTCGCCCCACTGCCAGGCCATGTTCGAGGCCGTCGTCTCCGGCGCGAGCGACCCGGAGATCGAGGACGTCGACGTCGTACGGCGGGCGGCGCTGTCCGCCACGGCCTCCGACGTGCTCGCCGCCGACGGGATCCTGCTCGGCACCCCGGCGAACCTCGGGTACATGTCCGGCGCGCTGAAGCACTTCTTCGACCAGGTCTACTACCCCTGCCTGGACGCCACCCGGGGCCGGCCGTTCGGCTTCTACGTGCACGGCGGCAACGACGTCACGGGAGCGGTGCGCGGCATCGAGACGATCACGACGGGCCTCGGCTGGCGCCGCGCCGCCGAGCCGGTGACCGTGACCGGCGAGCCGGCCAAGGCCGATGTGCGGGCGTGCTGGGAACTCGGCGCGACCCTGGCCGCGGGGCTGATGGAGTGACGCCCCTCGCCACCGGTTTCGGCGATCTCCGGTGGCCGGGGAACAGGCGGACGGTGCCGGTCCGGGGGACGGGGCAGGTCCCGCGAGGCCGGGCGGCGGCCGTCCGCGCACCCGCGGGTCAGTGGCCGCCCAGGCCCGGCAGGCAGGTCCCGTCGGCGGTGCGGCCGACGACTTCCGCGCTCGCCCGGCCCGTGGCGTCGATCGTGCCGTTGACGCACACCCGGCCCTGGCCGCCGCCCACGAGCACGTCACGCAGCGGGTCGAACCGGAAGCCCTGGATCTCGATCTGGGCGGGCCGCAGCCCGAGGGCGCCGGCCGCCGCGTCGCGCAGTGCCGCCTCGGTGGTCCCCTTCGCCGCGAGCTTCCGCAGAGCCCGGGTGAGGGCCTCGGCGCGCGGGGCGCCCTGCTGCTTCTGCAGGGAGGTGATGGGCATCGGTGAGCGGTACGCGTGGTTCTCCGCCACACGCTGGTTCCAGTCGAACGTGATGCACGGCGTCGGCGTCGGTCCGTCCTCCTCGGGGAGCGGACAGTAACCCTCCGCGGCCGCCGACGCCGTTTCGCCCGCCCGGGGGTCGGCCGACGGATCGGCACAGCTGGCGGCGGCGACGGCGATGAGCACGAGGACGGGGACGGTGAGCCGGCGGGACCGTTTCCATGACATGCGCAGATCATTGCAGCTACCAATCATTTCCGGGCCGCTTTCCGGCGGCGTGCGCGCAGCGGTGATGCCAGACTCCTCGTAGGGCGAGCGTCCCCGGCGGGACGGGCTACGGGAGGTTGACGCGGTGACGGAGGAACCGGTCGGTCCGGCGGACGACACCGAGGCGCTCACCGGCGTCTTCCTCTTCCGGGTGCCCGAGGAGGCCTGGTGGTGGTCCGACGACATGTACCGCCTGCTGGGCTACGACGCCGACGAGATCCCGGCGACCGGCGACCTGCTGGAACGGCACGTGCACCCCGACGACCAGGAGGGCATCCGCCGGGTGTGGGACCACGGACTGGGCACCGGGACGCCGTTCAGCACGTACTACCGGCTCCTGACCCGTGACGGGCAGGAGCGGCACGCCGTGCTCGTGGGCGACGGCCGGGTCGACGACGACTCCGTGGTCGTACTGCGGGGATTCGTCGTCGACGTCACCGAGCCGGTGCAGCGGCACGCCCAGGAATCGGCGGACGTGGACATCGCGCGCGCCCGCGCCTCGCAGGAGGACGTGGACGTGGCCCGCGGTGTCCTCATGGCGCTGTACGGCGTGCACGAGGACGTGGCCTTCCGGGTGCTGCGCCGCCACAGCCAGCAGACGAACGTGAAACTCCGGACCGTCGCCCGCGCCGTCGTCGAGGCCACCCCCACCCCGCCCGGAGAGGGCCAGCACGACCTCCATCACCGCATCGCGCAGGCCCTCTACCCGGACGACTGACGACGGCGGTTCCCGGGTCCGCGGGCCTTGCGCGAGCGGTCCCGGAGCGGCTCCGACGCGGCTCCCGGATCGGTGCCGAGGGTGATTGTCAGTGGTGGCCCGTATGTTCTGCCGTGTCCCGCCGATCCGGGGTGACAGTCCCCTGGGCGCAAAGGAGATGGCGCGTTGTCAGATTGGGAGAGGTCGAGCACGGCACGGGTGATCCCACCCGCCATGCCACGCAAGCTCGCCAAGGTCCCGTTCGTCGAACTGGCCGACGGACGCCTCCAGGGAGTGGTGTCCAGCGGCTCGGACATCGAGCGGGTCTACGTCTCGTCGATCGCCGCCCGGACGTACGCGTTCGCCTGCAGCACCAACAACAACCGGCCCTGCGGCGGTGCGCGCGGCTCGTTCTGCAACCACATACGGGCCCTGGTCAACGAGGCGGTGCTCCAGTACGGCGCCGAGCGCGTCGCCCGCTATCTTCGGGTCGAGCCCACCGCGACCGACGCACAGCCCAGCGCGCAGAGCATCACCGCCGACATGATCGGCACCCGCCCCGCGCAGGCGGACGCCACGGCCGCCGCGCCGGTCTTCAGCCGGTTCCTGCGCCACCTGGCCTACCTCGAACTCGCCCCCACCAACGGCCCGTTGCCCGAGATGCAGTGGTTCCCGCCGACCAGGCGGACCGTGCCGGGAGTGCCCGCGCACACCTCCCGCCCCGGCCCGGCCGAGGACACCGGCCCGCTCACCGAGGCGATCACCGGGCTCGACGAGGCACTGGCCGCCGTCGACGCGTTCGACCAGGTTCTCGTCGGCGGTCTGCTGCGTCCCAGGCCCGACCAGGCCGCGGCCCTCGCGGAGTTCGCGCAGGCCGTCGCCGGTTCCCCGCTGGCCGCCAGGGCCGCCGAAGCCGCCGAGAAGGCGGCGGCCGGAGCGGCGGCCGAGGACCACCTCGTCGTCCTCGCGGCGGGCCGCACCGCACTGCTGGGCTCCGTGCACGACGCCCTCGTGACCCGTGTCGAGGAGCTGACCGGCCGGCCGCACGACGGGGACACGGCCCCGGCGCCCGCCGGACCGCAGGCCGTGAACCTGCTCGCCGCCGCCCGCTCCTGGCTGGCCGACCTGGCGCGCGCCGGATGGCGGGGCATCGACCACGACGTGGTCGCCGGATCGGCCCAGATCGTCTCCGCGATGCTGCCCGACCCGTCCCTGCGCCGGCTGGCGACGCTCCTCGACGGCTTCGCCGCCGAACTTGCGGCGTCCTGCCCCGGAGCGGCCCTGGACCACGTCCCGGTACGCCGCTGGGCCGACCTGTGGTCACGGGCGATGCTCCTGACCCTGCCCGGCGCCACCGGCACGCCCGCCGTCGCCGCGGCCACCGGACGTCTGCTGCCCCTCGGCGTCGACGTGCACGAACACGCCACCGCCGCACAGGCCCAGGTGCACGCGGTGCTCGAACCCGCCGACGGGACGCCGCCGCGCCTGGTGCGCGCCGGAGTGGCGGTCCCCAAGCCGGACACGGTCGTCGGCGCCGGTGTGTGGCAACTGCTGCGACCGCACATGTCGCTGCTGGCCGCCGTCGGCGAGGGGCGCTCGATGGACATCACCGACATGCCGCTCACCGCCGAGGGCGACCTGATCTGGAGCGACGAGCACGCCCGGCCGGGCGAGCCCGCCGACGCCTTCGCCACCGCCCGTGTCGCACTGCCGACCGCGACGGCCTCGGCGACCGCGCCGCTGGACCGGCATCCGGCCCGCATCGCCGTCCCCGTGTTCCTGGAGGGGTACACCGTCCGCAGGACCGGGCCGCAGGCGGCAGCCACCGACGCGCCGGAGGAGGCTCCGGCGGACGGCGGCGACGTCGACCGACCGGGCGGCGACGTGCTGACGTTCACCGTCGCCGGGCAGCCGCTCGTCGTCGACACCGACCGCATCCCGGTCGCCGGACCGCTCACGCCCGAGGCCGTCGAGGCCTCCGGCGCGTGCATCGGGCTGCTGCGCTGGGACGCCGGGACGTTCGGGGTCCAGCCGCTCGCCGTCGAGACGACCGTACGCAGGAAGGCCGTCGCGATCCACGCCGGCGGCTGGGTCGGCGGCACGGCCGACAAGACGGGCGCCAGGGCGGAGAAGGCCGCCGCCGACGCCGTGGTGGTGCTGCGCGAGCGCGCCGGAAGGCTGCTGCGCAAATGACCGAGCCGACGAACGGACACCACCCGGGAGCGAACCCCTACGACAACCGTCGCCAGGTGCTGTACTGGCGGCTGCTCGCCCGGCTGTTCGACCACGAGGAGCAGCCGGCCCTGGAGTCGTTGAGTCTCGCCGTCGTCGAGGACATCGGCCTGCCGCCCGCGCTGCTGGACCCGCAGACCTCCGTCGACTCGATCGTGCAGCGCCACCCGGAACTGGCCGCCGAGCTGGACGGGCTGATGGTCCCTCAGGCCGGGACCCTCGGCCAGGGCGACCCGGGGAGCGCCACCGGATCCGAGGCCGAATCCGAGAGCGGGACCGAGTCGGGGACCGACGGTGAGACCGGTGCAGAGACCGACGTCGAAGCCGAAACCGAAGCCGAAGCCGACCCGGAGGGTGACGGACGGGACCGGGACGCCGAGGTCCGCCGGGCCGCACTGGTGTCGAAGGTGCTGCTCAACGTGTTCGCCGCCCCCTCCGGCACGGTCACCGCGGGACAGCTCTCGCGCTGGCAGTCCGACGCGGGCTGGCTGGAGCGCGCCCTCGGCTGCCGTCCCGGCGAGCTGCGCGGCGGCCGGACCGGGCGAGGCGCCGCAGTGCCGGGCGGTGTCGCCCCGACCGGTACCGGAGTGGGCTTCGGCACGCCCGACCTCAGTCGGCTGATACCGGCGATCGGGCCCGAACTCGGGGCCATCGAGGCCGAACTCGTCCGCCGGATGCGACTGCGCGAGGTGCTGGCCGATCCCCGGCTGGCCGCCCAGCTGACCCCGAGCATGTCGCTGGTGGAACAGCTGCTGCGGGACAAGGACAACCTGTCCGGGGTGGCCCTCGCCAACGCCAAGGACCTGATCCGGCGCTTCGTCGAGGAGGTCGCCGAGGTCCTGCGGACCCAGGTGGAGAAGGCGTCGGTCGGCGCCCTGGACCGCTCGGTGCCGCCCAAGCGGGTGTTCCGCAACCTCGACCTCGACCGCACGATCTGGAAGAACCTCACCAACTGGAGCCCGGAGGAGGAGCGGCTGTACGTCGACCGCCTCTACTACCGGCACACCGCCCGCAGGACGACGCCCCAGCGGCTGATCGTGGTCGTGGACCAGTCGGGCTCGATGGTCGACTCGATGGTGAACTGCACCATCCTCGCGTCGATCTTCGCCGGACTGCCCAAGGTGGACGTCCACCTCATCGCGTACGACACCCAGGCACTCGACCTCACCCCCTGGGTGCACGACCCCTTCGAGACCCTGCTGCGCACCAACCTCGGCGGCGGCACCGACGGCACGGTCGCGATGACGCTGGCCCAGCCGAAGATCGCCGAGCCCCGCAACACCGTCGTGGTGTGGATCTCCGACTTCTACGAGTGGCGCGCAGAGCCGCTGTTCGCGAGCATGGTCGCCATCCATCGCTCCGGCGCGAAGTTCATTCCCGTCGGCTCGGTCACCAGTTCGGGCCGCGCCAGCGTCAACCCCTGGTTCCGGGAACGCTTCAAGGATCTCGGTACACCGGTCGTCTCCGGCCACATCCGCAAGCTCGTCCAGGAGCTCAAGACGTTCCTCGCCTGAGGCGCCCACGTACATCGAGCGTTCCGCCCCATATGGGCCTCCGGCCCCGGGCTTCCCCCTCTTTTCTTGCTTCCTTGCCGAGACCTGCCCAGAAAGGCACCGATATGTCCGAGCTGTTGCGCGCCCCCGCCGAGCTGAAGTACGCCGAGGAGCTGGACTGGCTGGAGTCGATCGACGACGGCCCCAAGCCCTTCGCCTGGCGGCTGTCCCCGAAGATGGTGCGCCTGTTCATCCTCGGCTCCGAGCGCGCCGACGGGCTCGACCGGCCCGTCGCGCAGAAGTGGTTCGGCGACCGCAGCTTCGTCGAGCGCTCCATCGTCACCCTGGCCTCCGACCGGGGTCTGCTGCTCATCGGGGACCCCGGCACTGGCAAGAGCTGGCTCGCCGAGCTGCTGTCCGCCGCGATCAGCCGCAACTCCACGCTCGTGGTGCAGGGCACGGCCGGTACCACCGAGGACCACATCAAGTACTCGTGGAACGTGTCCATGGTGATCGCCAAGGGCCAGTCGAGGGAGTCGATGATCCCCTCGCCCATCATGACCGCGATGGAGGCCGGCGCGATCGGCCGCTTCGAGGAGCTCACCCGCTCCACCAGCGACGTCCAGGACGCGCTGATCTCGATCCTGTCCGAGAAGTACATCTCCGTACCGGAACTGGCCGGCGACGACAACGGCAACATCGTCTTCGCCAAGCCCGGGTTCTCGGTCATCGCCACCGCCAACAGCCGCGACCGGGGCGTCAACGACCTGTCCTCGGCGCTCAAGCGCCGCTTCAACTTCGTACGCATCCCGGTGGTCACCAACAAGAAGAGCGAGGCGGAGATCGTCCGCTTCCGCACCGAGGAACTGCTGCGCCGGCACCAGATCGAGCTGGACGTCCCGCCGACCCTGCTGGACGTGCTGCTCCAGAGCTTCGCCGACCTGCGCGCCTCCGCGGCCGCGGCCGGCAGCGACGACGAGAAGCTGGAGTCCGCCCTGTCCACCGCCGAGCAGATCGGTGTGCTGGAGGACGCGATCCTGCACGGCAACTTCTTCGGCGAGCGCGCGCTGACCGCGCACACCCTCGCCTCCTCGCTCGTCGGCTCGCTGGCCCGGCGCGATCCGGAGGACCTGGCCATCCTCAACAAGTACCTGCACGGTGTGGTGGAGCCGCGCAGCAAGGAGGAGGGCGGTTCCTGGGCGGAGTTCCTGGAGGGCGGCCGCGACGCGATCGCCACCCTGTCATGAGCGGCCCGGACGAGAGCGCGTTCGGCGCGCTGCGCGGACAACTCCAGGAAGCCGCACGGACGTTCGCGGACGGGCCGGGAGCGCTGGAGGGCATCCTCCTCGGCATCGTGGACGACGTCGACCGCGCGGTGCGCGAGCCGCTGGAGATCTTCCCGGTCTGCCACCACTCGCCCGCCTCGGCGATCGCGATGGCCCGCAGACTGCGCGAGAAGCAGCCGAAGGTCGTGTACCTCGAACTGTGCGAGGACATGGCACCGCTGCTGACCGAACTGCGCAACTGCCGGCTCCCGGTGGCGGTGCAGGCCTTCGCGACCGAGACCGAGGGATTCCCGGCCGAGTGGGCGCCGCTGTCGGTGGTCGCGCCGATCACCGAGGCGTCGGCCGAGTACCAGGCCATCGCCTACGCCCTCGACACCCCCGGGGTGGAACTGGTCCTCGTCGACCGCTCGTCGGACCACGTGTACCAGTGGGACGAACGAGGACCGCAGGCCGCCGCACCGGCCGACCCGGACGCCCCGCCGGCCGAGGAGGAGGCCGCGCTGCACGGCGACGCGGTCGGCGTGGAGATCGGTGACCTGCGGCCCCGCTTCGCCGAACTGGAGGAGCACCTGCTGCGCCACGGCCGGGTGCGGCACTGGTCGGAGTGGTGGCACCAGTACGTCGAACTGCCGCTCGGCGACGGCGACCACGACACCTACCGGCAGGTCATGCTGCTGATCGGCAGCCTCTTCCGGCGCCTGGCCCCCGGCGACGAGCACCGGGTACGGGTGGACGAGGACCGCGAGCGCTACATGTGGACCAGGATGCGCGAGCACCTGGCCGCGACCGGCACGGAGCCGGCGGACTGCCTGTACGTCTGCGGCGCGTTCCACGCGGCCAGCCGGGTGGCCGAGTTCGGCGTGCGGGGAGCCGACACGTTCGAGATCGGTCCGCGCACCGCGACCAAGTGGCAGCACGGACTGATCCCGTCCAGCCATGCGGCGATCGAGGCGCAGTTCGGTCTCGCCGCCGGTTCGGTCTCGATCGCCGCGACGGTGTGGGCGAAGAACCTGCGGCGCACCCGGGTGCAGCCGTTCCGTCTCGCGGGGCAGACCGGCGCGAAGAACGGCCGGGCCACGAAGGCCGTGGCCGCCCCGGCCCCGGCCGCGCGGAGCGGGGAGACCGGCGCGGCAGCGGACCGGCTGTCCGGCTTCCTCCGGCGGCCGCCCGTCCTCGACCCGCTCGACGAGGCGGAGCTGCTCGGCTGGTCGGTGGACATCGTGCGGGCCGCGCGCCGCAACGGCTACCTCGCCTCCACCGCCGACGCCATCGCGGTGTTCGAGACGTCGATCCTCCTCGCGGGCATGCGCGACCGGGCCAAACCGACGCCGTACGACTTCCAGGACGCGGCCGTCACCTGCATCGAGAAGGACAGCGTGCCGGGCCGGCGCGACGTGCGGCGCCTCGTCGAGATCATGATGGGCGGCGACCGGATCGGGCAGGTCGGCTACGACGCCCTGCCGCCCCTGGCACGCGACGTGCACGACCGGCTGAAGCCGCTGGCCCTGAGGCTCGAACAGCGCGGTGTGCAGCGGGCGCTGCTGGACATCGCGTCGCAGCCGGAGCTGGAGCGCTGCTCCGATGTGCTGTGGATGCTGCGCTTCCTGCTGCCGCAGGGCGCCGCACGGCCGATCATGGGGGAGCGGAGCCTGGGCGAGCGGCCGATCCAGGAGTCCTGGGACCTGGCGCTGGGCACCCACCAGCGTGCCCTCATCGAACTCGGTTACGAGGGGATCAGCATCGAGCAGGTCCTGGAGCAACGGCTGCGGCGCACGGC
>NZ_JBEOWS010000388.1:0-8682 GCF_040296125.1 Streptomyces sp. NPDC002265
CGACTACGGCGAACCGGTCTCCGGCACACCGCAACCTCCTAACGCGAGCGGCCCTCCGCTCGGCGCCCCCCCCTGGGGGTCCTCCCGGCATCCGGCCGGCGGCTCAGCGCACCGGGAAGCCGAAGGAGTAGCCCTGCTCCTTGAGCCAGGGCAGGACGCGGCGCAGGGCCTCGACGGTCTGGGCGCGGTCGCCTCCCGCGTCGTGGAAGAGGATCGTCGGACCGTTGGGGAGCTCCCGCTGGACGGTGGCGACGATGGCGTCCGCGCCCGGCTGCTCGAAGTCCTTGGTGTCCACGTTCCAGCCCAGCGGGCGCATGCCCCGGGAAGCGGCGAGCTTGCGGCTGTCGGGGGTGAAGGCGCCGCCCGGGGCGCGGTAGTACATCGGCCGCACGCCCCCGGACGCCTCGGTGATCATGCGTTCGGCGTCGAGTATCTCCCTGGACTGGTAGGCCAGGGGCTTCTTGTCCATGGAGGTGTCGTGCGAGACCGTGTGGTCGCACAGCCGGTGCCCGGCGGCGACCACCTTCTTCACGAGGTCCGGGTGGGCCTGCGCCTGCGTCCCCACCATGCAGAACGTGGCCTTCACCCCGTACTCCCGCAGCACGTCGAGCACTTGGGGGGTCCAGACGGGGTCGGGGCCGTCGTCGATGGTGATGTTCACGCCGTGCGCGCCCTTGTCCGAGGCGTGCGCGATGGTGATCGCGACCGCCTTGACGGCATCGCTCGGCTTCGCCGACGCGGTCGCCTTCGGCGACGGGTCGTTCACGGCGTCGGCCTGCGCGGTCCACAGCGAGGCACCGACGGCGAACATCGTCACCCCGAGCGCCGCCCCGATCATCTTGCCGTACCAGCCGCGCACCCCGCCGTGCCGTGCCATGTCCGCCCCGCTTTCGCCCAGTGCCTCGTCGGTCCCCGGTCGCCGTGCGACCACTTGGCAGGACGAAGAAAGCCGGCCAGGGGATCCGTCCGTTACCGATCACGGACAATCCCGGGAGAGTTCGCGGACAACCGGGCCGGGTCGCCGTGCCGCCAAGGGGGACCGGGTCGCCGTGCCCCGTTGTACGGCTGCCGGACCACGGCTGCTCACCTCGACCGCAGCCGCCCGCCGGTCATCAGCCGCAGGTCATCAGCCCGTCGGTCATCAGTCATCGGTCATCGGGCTTCGGCTGTCGGGTGGAAACGGCTGCACCGTCCGAGGGGACCACGCGCCCGAATCCGCCGCCTCGGGTGTCGGCGCAGGCAGCATCGGCCCTGCCCCCCGAGCCACGGCGCCGTCGACTTCGGCGCCGGGAGCCCCCCATGAATCCGGGACTTCCTAAGGAGCCACCTGCTCATGTCCATCCGCAAGCCGTCGGCACGCGTCGTACAGGCGATCTGTGCCGGAGCGGCGGCCGCACTGCTGGCCACCGCCTCCCCCGCCGTACTGGCCACGGCCGCCCCCGCCGCGCCGCCGAACACCGTCCCGTGCAGTGAGAGCGCCCTGTTCGCCGCCATCACCGCTGCCAACGCGGGAGGCGGAACCCTGGTGCTGTCGCCGGGCTGCACCTACGAGCTCAGCGCGCCTCTGCCGGAGATCACCAACACGGTCGTCATCAACGCCCGCCACAGCACCATCACCCGTGACTCCGCGGCCAGTTTCGGCATCCTCTCCGTCGGCAGCAGCGGCGATCTCACGCTGAGGGACGCCACCATCACCAACGGCGCCGCACCCGACTTCGGCGGCGGCATCGCGAACCGTGGCAGGCTGACCGTCACCGGCAGCGCCATCCGCGACAACAGTGCCAACTTCTCGGGCGGGATCGGCGGCGGAACGGGGTCCGTCACCCTGATCCAGCGGACCAACATCATGGACAACATGGCCAACGTGAACGGCGGCGGCGTCGCCAACGACGGCGACATGACCATCACCGACAGCCGCATCATCGGCAACCACGCCGGCGCCGTCGGCGGCGGTGCGGCCAACGACGGCACCCTGCGGATCACGAAGAGCAACGTCAACGACAACACCGCCGGACGGGCCGGAGGCGTCGCCAACTTCACCGCTTCCTTCGGAACCAGTTCGACGACCATCACCAACAGCAACGTCAACAACAACTCGTCCACCTTCGCCCCCGGCGGTGTCCTCAACGCCCGCGTCAACCCCAACAACCCCGACGGCACTGTCAACCTGGTCAACTCCCGGGTCCGCGGCAACGCCCCCACCAACTGCGCGGGCAGCGACATCACCGTCCCGAACTGCTCGGGCTGAACCACGGCAGACCTGCCCCAGGACGGGGAACGGGCCCGGACGCACAAGGCGTCCGGGCCCGTCGGGCAGCCGAGGGGAAGAGCCGGCTCAGAACAGGCCCTTGTACCCCTGCCAGCCGGTGGCGATCCGCGTACGGCCGCCGAAGGAGCCCTTGCCGTTGCCGCTGTTGCGCCAGACGGCGCCGGAGGTGTCGCGGGCGATCAGGTCGGCGTGACCGTCACCGGTGATGTCGCCGACGCCCACGATCACGTTGTACGACGAGCCCCAGTTGTCGAAGACCTTCACGCGGCTCTTGAGCTTGCCGGTCCCGGTGCCGTCGTAGCGCCACACGTCGTTCGCCTTGTCCTGCGCCAGCAGGTCGCCGCGGCCGTCGCCGTTGAGGTCGCCCGCGCCCACGATCTTCTTGTAGGCCGTCCACTTGGACCCGATCTTCACCCGGGCGGCGAGCTTGCCGGTGCTGGTCGCCGTGTACAGGTAGAGGTCGCCGGTCGAGGCCTGGCGGGCGATCAGGTCGGCCCGGCCGTCCCCGCCGAGGTCCCCGGGCGAGGTCAGCACGTCGTACTGGTTCCAGCCCGTGCCCAGCGAGGTGTACGCGGTGGCGGGCGTCGGCGCCGCCCCGCACGCGGGCCGGTAGGCGCGCAGGGTGCCGTTGCTGAACCGCACCAGCACGTCGTTGCAGCGGTCACCGTTCAGGTCGCCGAAGGGCACCGCCTTCACGGTCGTCGGCCACCCGGAGCCCGTCACCTTCCCGGTGAACGTGCCCTTCCCCGCCCCGTACTGGTACGTCAGTCCGCCCGAGCCGTTCAGCGTCAGCAGCTCGCCGAAGCCGTCCGACCCGACGAAGTCGCGGTGGACCGCGGCGGCGCCGGTGACCTTGACCGAGCCCGTCCTGGTCAGCGCCGCGCCCTGCCCGTCCGCGGGGGTGACGGTCAGCTTCCAGGTGTAGGCGCCGTTGGCCACCAGCCGGCCCGAGCCGTCCTTGCCGTTCCAGGCCGGGCTCACCACACCGCGCGCCAGGCCGCCGGAAAGCGTGCGCACGGCTTTGCCCGACCGGTCGCCGATCACCAGGGTCCAGGAGGCCGCGGGCTTGTTCAGCCACCACTTCGGGCTCCACGACACCGCGCCGCCCTTGACGTCCACCGAGGCGGCGACTGTGGCGTCACGCTGGACCAGGGCCGAGACGGGGACGTCGCTCGCGGTCAGCCGGACGGAGTTGTCGGACCGGAGCTGGGCGATCACGCCGGTGTACGGGTCGACGTCCCAGGCGTTGCCCTCGAAGGTTCCTACGGTGTGCGTCACGGGCGTTCCGCCGCGCACGTCGATCACCTTGAGCTGCCCGCCCTCGGCCATCGCGACGAAGCCGTCGCCGAGCTGCGCCGGTGCCGGGAACGAGCCGTCCGCGAGCTTCAGATTCCGCTGGGTGACGGTGTCGTAGACCCCCGTGCCCTCCGAGTCGCGGACGCAGTTCCACAGCAGCCACCGGCCGACCGCCTGGAAGTCGTTCAGCAGACAGCCGCGCCCGAACCACACGGACTCGCCCTGCTTCCCGGTGAGCAGGTCGTACGCGTCCACTCCGTCATGGCCGGACATCAGCCACACGGTGGTGCCCCAGATCGCCGCCACGCTCTCCGTCGTCGTGAACACCGTGCGCCCGGAGTCGACGTCGACGATCCGGGTCTCCGCCTTGCCCGTGCTGTCGTACGGCCTGGCGAGAGCGGCGAAGCGGCCGTCCGCCGCGACCGCGGTCCGATAGGTGCGGGAGCCGTCGATCCGGGTGCCGGGCAGCGACCGGCCCGTCTCGAGGAGCTGGGGCTGGTCGCCGGGCTCCGTGCCGAAGCCGCGGAGGACCGTCCGGCCGTCGCCGGTGTCGAGGAGATACGGGCGGCCCGCCGTGTAGTTCTCCGTCACGATGCGGCCGCGGGTGACGGCGGCCCCCGCCGTGGGGGAGTCGGCCACACCGGTCTCACGGGTGCGCAGATACGTCCAGTCGCCCACGGGGTCCTGCTCGACGGTCGTCAGCCGGCCCTGCGCGAGCGTCAGACGGGAGACGGTGTGGGTGGCCTGCGGGGGGTACGCGTCCGCGATCCGGCGCACGGCGACCCCGCCGCCCGCGGTGGCCTCGACGAGGGAGACGCCCCAGTGGTCCAGGTCGGTGCCGCCCGCCACCAGGAGCCCGCCGTCCGGAGTGGCCACGGCCTCCCGTGACGTCCGGGCCAGCAGCGTCCGCGGCGCGGAGCCGTCGAGCGGGACGGCCTCGACGCGCGAGACCGCGCGATAGGTGTCCCTCTGGCCCAGCGAGGAGTCGTACCGGGACACGATGACGTTGTCGCCGACCATGCCCAGCACCTGCATGACGTCGCCGACCCGCACGGACCGCAGGGCGGCGGACGGGTTCTGACGGGAGGCGACGTACAGGGTGCCGTTGTCGTACCACACCAGGTGGGTGGGGCTGAGCGCGGCGAGGTAGCCCCACGCCTGCATGCTGTACGGCAGGGCGGTGAAGCGCGCCTGCTCGATGTCGAGCCACCCGGTGACGTAGTCGTCGCCCTTGCTGTACTGCACCACCTGTCCGCGCGCGTCGCCCAGCCCTGCGGCGGACGACGTTGTGACGCCGGAGGGCACGCCCACCACCGGGCGGTCCGAGACGGAGCCGTCGTCCTGGGCGTCCAGCAGATGCCACTGCGAGTCGCGGGGGGTCCCCGTCGTGGTGACGACCGTCGATCCGAGCGTGCTGAAGTAGCGGTACCCCTCGGGCAGCGCGATCGTGCCGGTCTGACCGGACGTCATGTTCCGCAGCGTCACGACCCTGGCGGAGCTGTCGAAATGGGCGACGACGTCCGAACCCGCGCCGGCGCTCGTGACGCCGTACGCGTCCGTGCCCGAGGCGTCGACGACCGTGTCGCCCCCGTCGTACGTCGTCCACAGCTGGCCGCGGCCCTCCTCGTACCGGAGGAATCCCGAGGGCCCCGCGCTCAGCAGGCCGGTGTGCGGGACCGGGGACGTGGTGGCCGGCACGACCACCTCTCCGGAGACCGGCGCCGCGTGCGCGCCGCCCAGGGCCAGCACGTCGAGGCCGAGGGCCAGGGTGCAGGAAACGGCGACGGCGGTGGCGCTTCGTACGAGCGCACGTCTGCCCATGCGGGATCTCTCCGGACGGTAGGCGAAGGCGTGGAGAGACACGTGCGCGGCTCGTCGTACCGCAGGTCACGGACGCGCGGTGGCATACGACGCTCGGGCACCCCCCAGGCGAGTGGCCGGATCATAGCATTTTACTTGTGCATGACCCGACCATTGCCGGGAGCGGACCGAGGGGCGATGTCAGTGCCCGCCGCTACCGTTCCGGCCGTACACAACCGTCAGGGAGGGCTGCGCGATGGGTGCCAGTGGGTGGGACTACGTGACCGAGTACGACGGGGACGCCGCGGCGGCCCTGCAAGCCCTGCACGCCAGGGTCTTCCAGGATGAGTACGGGGACGGCTCGGAGTATCAGAGCCTGGAGGAGCTTTACGCGGACGAGGAGTTCATGGGGGAGGAGGGCACCCACACGATCCTCGACATCGACACGGTCGTCGCCGTGGACACCCCGCCGAAGGAGTCCCGTGGCTCCGACTACGGCACCCTGCGCCCGCTGGCGCTCGACCGCGTGGTCCACCACTTCGGTACGGACCGGCCCACGGTCGAGCGGTACCGGAGCCTCGTCGCCGCGGCCAACGCGACCGCGAGTCACAAGGAGCACGAACGGAGTCTGCTCGGCGAGTGCCGGATGCGCTGGACCGGTTACTACGTCGTCCTCCACTCCGACGACAAGCCCACCCACCTGGGAATCTTCGGCTTCTCGGGCGACTAGGGCCGGCCTGTCAGCCCTCCCGTCTGATCCACTCGTTGCTGCCCAGCGGGTAGTCGTAGCCCGGGCGGTTCGCGTCGGCGCTGGTGCGGAACGGGCTGCCGTTGTCGTCGATGTGGACGGTGCCGCGGCGGCTGCCGCTGGACCAGTCCAGGGCGAGGTCCCAGCGGACGTCGTGCGCCCCGGTGTGGGCGGTGACGTAGAAGACCTCGGGGTCCGACTCGCTGACCTTGTACGGGAAGTCGCGCTGGCCGTTCTTGACGGTGACCACGGGACTGCCGTCGTCGAGGTCGATGTCGAACGACTTGGTTTCCACGCCGCCACCGCAGCCGACGCCCATCGAGTAGTCGTTCCAGGCGAGCGGCGCCGCCTCGGTGAGGACACGGACGTGCAACGCCTCCAGTACGACGGTGTCCTCGCCGGTGCCCTGGACGGTGAGGGCGACCCGCTGTTCGTCCGAGGAGACCGCCCCGTACGCGGCGGCCCAGCGCGGGGCGACCTGCTCGCTCGCCGGCGGACCGACCTGCTCGGGTTCGCTGTCGACGAGGAAGTGCTGGCTGCACGGGCTGTCGTAGACGTACGGGCGGGTGCCGACGGTGAGCGGGACGGCGCCGCCGGCGGCGCTGCCGCCGGCGGGCCCGGTCGAGCCCTGCTTGCCGTCGCCCTTGCCGGCTCCCCCGGACTCGGTGGCCGAGGGGGAGGACGATGCGGAGGGCCTGTGTCCCGTCGCGCTCGGGGACGGTGCGGCGGACGGCTTCCCGGTGTCGGCCGTGCCGGTGACCGCGGTGGCAGCACCGGCCGCCTGCCGGTCACCCGTGGCGTCCCGGTCGCCGAACGGCGGATGCACGGTGAGCGCCACGGCTCCCAGTAAGGCGGCCACCGCGGCGGAGGCGATCAGGACGGTACGGCGACGACGGGATCGCCGGGGCGGCGCGAGCTCGCGCGGCACATCGACGACGACCGGCTCATCGTTGTCGCCGCTCTCGCCGCCGCTCCTCCCGCGCGATGCCGCTGCGACGTTGTCCGCCGATTCGGCCGTTTCCGGCGCATCCACCGAACCGGCCGCAGCCGCCGGAGCGCCCGAACCGTCCGGACCGGCTCCCTGGGCCGCACCCGTCGGCGTGACCTGATCCGGCCTGCGCCCTCGTGCCGCGTCCGCCAGGATCCAGCGCCGGTGCAGCTCGACCAGCTCCTGCGGCGTCGCCCGGCAGACCCTGGCGAGGCGCTCCACCGGTGCGTACTCGATCGGCACCGCGGTGCCGTTGCAGTAACGGTGCAGCGTCGACGTGCTCATGTGCAGCCGCTTGGCAAGCACCCCGTAGCTGAGTCCCGAGCGGTCCTTGAGCTCCCGCAGCAGCTCCGCGAACGCCTCCGTCGCCCCGGCTCCTGTTCCCCCCGACACCCGTTCCTCCGTCCCCCGTGTTCCAGCCGCGCGTTCCAAGGACACTGCTTTCCCCCTGGTCAGAGCGCGTTTCAGTGTTCCAGCGTCCCCAACTGCCCGCTGGGCATGGCAGTTGGGACGGATCACCTCACAAGCTTCGGTCATCCAATCACCATCCCCACCCGAACACCGAAGGGCACGGCCACATGTCCAGCCTCCGCACCTCCCGCACCCGTCTGATCGGCGCCGCCGCGACCGTCGTGCTCGCCGCGTTCTCCCTGACCGCGTGCAACGACGGAACAGGCGCTCGCACCGACGGTGCCTCGACGGCCGCCACCCCGACGGCGAGCTCTCCTTCCGACGCTCCTTCGTCGGACGCTCCTTCTTCCGGCTCCTCCGCGGGTTCCTCCTCGGACGGCAGGCCCTCCACCGCCACTACGCCGTCCGGCGCGCGCACCTCCGCGTCGAAGGTGCCCGTCTCCTCGGGCAAGCCGGTCATCTGTGAGGGGTCCAACACCAAGACGGTCGCGGCCCCGCTGAGCCGTCCCGTGAACCACATGCTGCTCACGGTGACCAACACCGGTGGCAAGATCTGCTACCTCCACGGCTACCCGGCCGTCCGCTTCGGCGAGGCCCAGGCCGTGCCTCCGGTCATCGAGGACTCGAAGCCGCAGGCCGTCGTCACGCTCCGGCCGGGCGAGTCCGGGTACGCCGCCGTGAACCTCTCCGCCGGCGACGACAGCGGCTCGAACGGCTACACCGCGAAGTCCCTGACGGTCTACTTCCACGGCCCCTCCGGCAACGAGAGCGTCGGCGCGGGCGCCCACCCGCCGCTGCCCGCGAACGGCGTCTACGTCGACGACTCGCTCAAGGTCACGTACTGGCAGCAGTCGATGGCCGACGCCATCGACTGACGGCGGCATCGACTGACGGCGGCATCGACTGACGGTGCCATCGGTTTACGGCGCCATCGACCGACGACGCCTGAACGCGCGCCCGAAGAACAGCAGCCCACCGACCCGAGCAGGCAGGTAACCCATCATGCGTACTACCCGCAGGATCTCCCGCTTCGTGGCCGCCTACGTCGGCACGGCTTTCCAGGTGATCGTCCTGGGTGGCACAGGCCGCCTGGCGGAGGAGGCGGGCGTCCGCCGCCGACGCCACACGGTGTCGACCGGCCGGCTGTGAGGGCGCCGAGCCGGGCGAAAC
>NZ_JBEOWS010000389.1:0-8674 GCF_040296125.1 Streptomyces sp. NPDC002265
CCGGCCCTGACCGAGGCTGTCGAACAGGCCCTGCTGGACCTGTGATCCCGACCGCCCTGGGTTACCTCGTTCGTTCGGCACCTTCTCGCAGGGGGGTGCCGTCGGCGTGGGTGCCGCACAGCCGGTGGGTGAGCACGCTGCGGTGCCTGCACAGTCGGCGCAGGGCGGTGGCCGCGAGTGCGGCTCCCACCATCGGGGCGAGCAGGTAGACCCACAGGAGGCGGAGTTGCCCGGAGACCATGGTCGGGCCGAACTGGCGTGCCGGGTTGACCGAGCCTCCCGTGGTGGTGCCCAGCACAGTGATCACCGCTGCGATCAGGAATCCGGCGAGCCAGGGGACCAGGGGGGCCAGTCTGGGGGTCTGCAGGAAGAGCCCGATGGCGCAGACGATGACGCCCATGCTGGCGGCCTCGGCCGCGAACAGCTCACCGGCCGACCAGCCGGGGCCGGAGTGCAGCGTGGCATCGGCCACCGGCGCCTTCTCGACCGCCGTACCCCACAGGGCGCGGGCTGCGAGCACTCCGAGTACGGATCCGATGAGCTGCGCCGCGATGTAGGGGAGGACCAGCACGCCGGGGAAGACCCCGAAGCGCCACATGGCGAGGGAGATCGCGGGGTTGATGTGCCCTCCTGTCACCCGGCCCGGCCGGCTGAGGATCAGCCCCGCTACGAGCAGCCCCACGCTCGCGCCGATGATCAGCAGTTGCAGGCGGATCTGCGGGACCGCGTCGGAGATGGGTGAGGGTCCTGCGACCCAACGGACGATCGTGGTCACACCGAAGAGCAGCACGAACGTCAGGAGGCACTCCAGGGCGCTGTGTCCTGCGATCACCGCCGATGCGGGCCTGGCGCCCCTCTCGTCGGGGGGTTCTGGCCGGCTGGGCGGGGCGGGAACTGCTGTCATGGTCGCGGACACCTCGTGCGAGCGGACGGGGAACGGGAGCCGGCGGCTGCCATCCGGTGCCAGGTGCTTTGCTGATCGCCGTGGCGACTGGTCGGCGCCGTGCGGGGGAGGCGTCGGCGTTGATCATTGCGATGGCCGTCGCAGGCCGGACCCGTGCGTGCCGCAGCAGCCGCCGACAGCCCGGCACGGCTTTGCCGGGCACGGCGGGATCCGAAACGATGCGCCGCCCGGCCCAGGGGGCGAAATTGCCGGCGAGGGTGAGCAGGGCAGCGGCCCGCCGTCCTCGGCTGCGAGACGGCTGTGACGAAACCGCTCGGATGCGTGTCCGGTTCGACCGCCGGTTCGGTGAAGGCCTGGTGGGAGGTCCTGCCGTACAGGGTGACGATGTCGTGCAGGCCGGGCGACTGCGCGCGAGGGGGCCGGCTTCCTTCACCGTGACCGACAGGCTGCGCGGTGAGGGGGAAACTGTTTGAGGTGTCGGCAAGGCCGGCGGCGCCGAGGCGGGCCGGGCTGTCACCCGCTGATGCGCCGCGGGCTCGGCGATGGGCGTCGCAGTCACCCGGATATGTTCCGTGGCCGGCGCGGCCGGGCATGCGGCGATCAGCGCAGCGAAACTCGTGTGACGCAACCATCGGTGCTCCGTTTGAGGTGCGGGGGCCGAAGTCGTCGATACACGCCCCATCCGTGCTCACAGCACCATGAATGACACGGGAACTACATCCCGTTTCGGGAGTTTAGTCGCGCCCATGTGAACCGCTACCCAGGGGCGCATCACGCCAGCCGGCCCGCTTTATGGGCCCGGCCGCCGATGTCGCCGCCGCCGGCACGAGGCCAGCCCGGCCTTGGAAGAGGTCGCACCGTACCGAGTCGAGTCCCTGCGCCACGCGCGGCTCGCGGTGAACGGCAGGATTTATTCGGAGGGGTGGTTCCGTATCGGTGGTATCAGGGCGGCTCCGGTGTCAGCCGGTCCCCGAGACCTCCTGGGGCTTCCTTTGCCTCTGCGCTCCCGCCTTCACCATGAACGCGTGCGTGCTCCACTCGGTTGCCGCACGCCCCTCGGAGGGGAAGGCTTTTCGTATGGTGTCCGTGCCGTCTCATCGTGTCCTGATGGTGGTGTTCGACGGCGTTCAGCTCCTGGATGTGACCGGTCCGCTGGAGGTCTACGCCGCGGCCAACGAGTACGGCGGCCACTACCGGATCAGGACGGCTTCCGTCGACGGCAGGCCCGTCACGGCCACCGCCGGCGTGCAGCTGGTCCCCGACCTGGCGCTCAAGGATGTCGGCTTCCCGGTCGACACGTTCATGGTCCCGGGCCGGCCCGACTGGTGGACGGCCGTCTCCGACACCGCGCTCATCGACTGCATCGCCCACCTCGCGGACCGGTCGGTGACCGTGGCAGCGATCTGCGCGGGTGCGTTCCCGCTGGCCGCGACCGGGCTGCTCGACGGGCGGCGCGCCGCCACCCACTGGCGCCTGGCCGCCGACCTCGCCGCCCGCTACCCCCAGATCGACGTCGACTGCGACGCCATCTTCGTGCGCGACGGGCGTTTCATCACCTCGGCCGGTATCACCGCCGGTATCGACCTGACCCTGTCCCTGGTCGAGGCCGACCTCGGCGCGGACATCGCCCGCGCCGCCGCCAAGCACCTCGTCGTGTTCATGGCCCGTCCCGGCGGGCAGTCCCAGTTCTCCGTGCGCCAGAGCGCCAAGTACGGCACCGACTCCGTCCTGCGCCAGATCCTGGACAGCGTGACCGCGGATCCGCGCGCCGACCACAGCCTGGCGGCCATGGCGGCCAGGGCCGGGGTGAGCGAACGTCACCTGACCCGCCTGTTCCGCGCGCAGACCGGCACGACAGCAGCCCGGTTCGTGGAGCGGATCCGGCTGGAGGCCGCCCAGGCACTCCTCGAGAGCGGCAACGACCCGCTGGACTCGGTGGCCCGCAAAAGCGGATTCGGATCGGTGGAGAGCATGCGACGCACCTTCCAGCGCATCCTCGGGACCACACCGGGCACCTACCGCGACCGATTCCGCACCACACACCGTAACTGACCGATGCCAGGCCGCCGGTTCCTACTCCTTCGCTGCGATGGAGTCGGTGCGCAGCACAAGGCGCGCGGGAACCAGCGCCGCCGTCATGGTCAGTACCGCTGTTCCCCCCGAGATGAGCAGATAGACCAGTGGGGGAACGGTGGGCCAGAAGCTGCCGGTGAGAGCGAGGCTGACCAGCGCGAGCGCCGGAACCGCTGTCAGTGTCCCGATACCCACGCCGGCGAGGACCACCGCGAGACTTTCCCAGCGCATCATCCGCATCACCTGCGCGGGCGTCGTGCCGATGAGACGGAGCATCGCGAACTCCCGTCGGCGCGCAACCGTGTTCATCACCTGGGCGTTCACCACCGTCACCGCTGTGTACACGATGATCAGGCCGGCGATCAGGTAGTTGACCCAGGCATTCGCCTTCTGCTGGCGAAGCTGGTCGTCGATGGCGAGCCGGTCCTGCACCACGGTTCCGGGATAGCGCTGGGCCACCTCGGCCAGCGCGGGTGCGATGCCGTGTGCCGTCGGAGCGGCCCGCACGAGCACCAACTGGTCCAGGCGTGATGTCGTGTGCGCGAGCAGCAGGTCGTGCTCGAAGGTGATGTCTGCGAAGCCCATACCGCGTTCGTAGACGGCCACCACCCTCGGGGTGAGAGGGGTTCCGTCCCCCAGACGCAGCCGCACGCTGTCACCGACGTCCCAGTGCAGCCAGGACGACGCGACGGAGCTGATGGCGATCGTCGTGCGGCTCAGCCGCTCAAGACTGCCTTCGCGCGGTTTCAGATCCATCGTCCTGCCGAGTGTCTTGGGATCGACGCCCTGAGCACTGAGCGACACGAGCTGTTCCTTGCCTGCGCCGGCGCGGACCGCGACGACCGTGGATTTCGCGACGCCTGTCGCGGCCTCGACCTGGTCCAGACGGCGCACCTTGTCGGCGACCTCGGGTGCGACACCCTGCGGCGCCGTCAGCACATGGTCGGCGACCGTGCCGGCGCGCAACTGCTCCTCGGAGGCATGCTGAGCGGTGGTCTGTGCGAACACGACGGTCGCGGCGAAGGACACCGCCAGAATCAGCGGGGTGACCGCCCCGGCCAGGCGCCTTGGATGCGTCGTGCTGTTCGCCGCGGCCAGATGCCCGGTGACCCTGGACATTCTCAGCAGCGGCCCCAGCACGCGCATCGATGCACGGGACAGGAGCGGGCCCAGCACTGCCGCGGCGATCACCACGACCAGCACGAGGGAGTTGGCGAGCCCGGCCAGCGTGGCGAAGTCGCCGCGCTGCGCCAGGCCGGTGACGAAGAGGGCGACGGCACCCAGGACCAGCACGCCTGCGGTGATCAGACGTGCCCTGCCGAGTTTCCCGCGCTCCACGGCGGCCTCGCCGAGAGCTTCGAGCGGCCGGATGCGCGTCGCGCGGCGCCCGGCGACGAGGGCTGCCGTGCAGGCGGCCAGGACGGTGATCACCACGGCGCCCACAGCAGGAAGAGGCCCGATCACCGGCTGGAAGTCGGGCGGGACGAAGCCGTGCCCGGCGAGACGGTCACGTATCCGGTGCACGACCGCGACGCCCAGCGGCCAGCCCAGGACGCCCCCCAGGAGCGCCACCGTCACTGCTTCGGCTGCCACCATCCGACGGATCTGGCGAGGTGTAGCTCCCACGGCGCGCAGCAGCGCCGTCTCGCGGCGGCGGTGCGCGAGGGCCAAGGACATGGTGCTCGTCACCACGAACACGGTGACCAGGAAGATGTTCCCGGCGACCGCCGAGGCAAGGGCCACCAGGGTGGAGCCGGTGGTCGCGACGTCGAGGAACTCGGCTGTGCCGCGGTCGTCGCCCGTGTACACGGTCAGGTCCGGATCACCGAGCGCGTCTGAGACGGCGCCGGACAATTCCTTCGGGCTGATCCCGGGGGCCGCCAGTACGCCCAGGGCGTCGACAAAACCGGTGCGTGCCGCCAGCTGCTCGGTCAGCTTGTCGGAGAAGAACACCACGGACCTGCGCGGGGAGGGCTGTCCCTCCAGGGCGACGACTCCTGCGACACGGAACACGTGCGGGGTGGAGCCGGTCATCAGGGACACGGTGTCACCCGCCGCCACCCCCGCGCGCCGGGCGAGAGCGGTGTCGAGCACCACCTGGTGCCCACCGGCCGGTGCCCGCCCGGACGTCAGCCGGTAGGGGCCCAGCTTGGTGCTGGACCAGTTGTGAGCGGTGGACAGCGCCCCGCCGGCCGCGGACAGCGGCTTGCCGTCCGCTGCGATGACCTGCGCGGGGATGCCGATGTCCGCGATGACGGCGTCGACTGCCTTGACCGCGGCGATGCGCTCGGCCACGTCCGCCCGCACGGGTACCCGCTCGACCAGAGCCTGTTTGACGGGCGTCTTGTGCGCCGCGGACCGGCCGGGGATCCTCGCCTGCTGCCGGCCCGCGACCACGGCGTCGGCGGCCGCGTATCTCTCGGGAGGCATGGAGGCACGCAGCCCCGACTCCATGAGGATTCCGCACACGCTGAGCACGGCGGAGCCCAGGAGCAAGGCGACGAAGCTGCCGATGAGGCCGCTTTTGCGAGCCCGCAGGCTCTGGAGGGCGAGCTGCAGCATCAGGCCGCCGTTCGCAGACCGGACATGGTGAGCGCGACGCGGTCGGCGGTCGGCGAGTGCATGGCGCTCACGATGCGGCCGCCGGCCAGAAAGATGGCACTGTCGGCGTGGGAGGCGGCGATGGGGTCGTGGGTCACCATCACCACGGTCTGGTGCATGTCGGTGACGGCTTGTCGCAGCAGCGCGAGAATGTCCCGCGCACTCTCGGGATCGAGGGCTCCGGTCGGCTCGTCGGCGAAGATCACTTCGGGACGGGTGATGAGGGCCCGGGCGATGGCGACCCGCTGCTGCTGGCCACCGGACAGCTCGGCGGGGACATGGTGCAGGTGCTGCGACAACCCGACTCTGGCGACGATCTCCCCGAGCCACGCCTGGTCGGCTCTGCGGCGTTCGAGCCGCAGCGGCAGCGTGATGTTCTGCTCGACGGAGAGCGACGGCATGAGATTGAAGGCCTGGAAGACGAATCCCATACGGCGCCGGCGCAGTCTCGTCAGCGGTGCTTCCTTCAGCCCGGACAGTTCCGTCGCACCGAGCCGGACGGTGCCGGACGTCGGACGGTCCAGACCCGCTGCGCAGTGCAGGAAGGTGCTCTTGCCCGAACCGGAAGGGCCCATGACCGCGGTGAAGGTGCCTGCGGGGATGTCCGCGCTGACGTGGTCCAGCGCGAGGACCGTCTGCGAGCCCTTTTTGTAGCATTTAGTCACCTCGCGCAGTTGGACCGCATCGTGCAGGGCGGCCGGTCGGGCCGCACCGTGAGTGCCGTCCGCAATGCCGTGCGGCTGCTGAGTCCATAGGCTCACGTCGTCGTCTCCTGTCCGATCGGTTCGCGGGCGGCCGCCGGGCCGGCCCGTGTTCCATTGCATCCCGCTCAGGGCGCCGTTTCCTCGGCCCCGCTGGGGAAGCGCGGCCTCCGCTGCGGGAGTGAGCAGGCCGGCGGCATCAGCCGATCGACGGAAGGCACACAGGACCCGCCGGTGCCCGGCAGAGCCCGTCCTCACCCCCAGGGATGACGACCACGGGGATGAAAGGGGGTACGGGGTGCTCGTCCCGGTGACCGAGAGCACCCGTGAGCAGCGCGTCTACTGTGAATTCATGACCTACCTCGACTCGATGGCACGGCGGCGCGTGCCGCCTGCCGTCGTCGACATGGTGCTGGCGCTGGTCATGGTCCTCGGGGGACTGATCGTCCCCGCGCAGACCGTGGGCGGGCCGGATCTGCGCGACCCGGACCTGTGGCGGCTGCTGCTCGTCCTGCTGTCGGGAGTGCCACTCGCCCTGCACCGCAAATGGCCCCTGCCCACCCTGCTGATCGTCTTCGTCGCGGTCGGCTCGCTGCAGGCATGGCACTACATCCCGGCACCGGTGGGACCGCGGGGCACCTCGATCGGAATCGCCTACCTGGGTCTGGTGGTGGCTGCGTTCCTGACCGCCGTACGCTGCTCGCGATGCGCCGCCACGATCATGGCTGTGGCCCTGATCCCGGCAGCGGCCGCTGCGGAGGCGCTCATGGAGCCCGGCTATCGCCCGGCCAACGCGGTCACGATGCCGACCCTCCTGGTGGCGGCCTGGGCTCTGGGCAGACTGTTCAGGGCACGCAAGACGATGGAACACGAAACACTCGAGCGGGCTGCCGCCGTGGAGCGGGAACAGGCGGCGAACGCCCGGGCGGCAGTGGCGCAGGAGCGAGCCCGCATCGCGCGCGAACTCCACGACATCGTGGCCCACAACGTCAGCCTCATGGTCGTCCAGACCATCGCTGCGGACCGGATCCAGGACCGCGACGGGGCCAAGGCCCACGAGCTGCACCGCACCATCGAGCAGACCGGGCGAGCGGCCGTGGGCGAACTGCGCCGCCTGCTGCAAGTGCTGCGTACCGACGAGCAGGAGGACGACAACCCCAGCAAACAGCCTCCACAGCCGACCCTGCAGGAGATCCCCCGCCTGGTCGAGTCCGTGCGCGCAGCCGGCCTGGACGTCGACTTTATTTCCAGCGGCGACGCGAGGGCGCTGCCCGCGGGCTCGGAGCTCGCCGTCTACCGTGTGATCCAGGAAGCCTTCACCAACACCCTCAAGCACGCAGGGCACACGCATGCGCGTCTGAGCCTCGGCTGGGGACCGGACCACCAACTCACCGTGAGGGCCTGCGACGACGGGCGCCGGCCGGGACACGACCTGCCGCCCGTCGCGCCGGCCCACCGGGGTGCCGGTCACGGCCTGGTCGGCATGAGAGAGCGCATCGCGGCTGTCGGCGGCACCCTGCACACCGGCGACAGGCCGGGAGGGGGGTTCTGTGTCCACGCGACCGTCCCCGTCCCGGATCCCGGCACAACCGAAGGAGTCGACGCGCATGACGACGATCCGCGTGCTGCTGGTCGATGACCAGCCCATGATCCGGACCGGTTTCCGGCTCATCCTCGAAGCCGAACCGGACATCACCGTGGTCGCAGAGGCCGGAGACGGACACCACGCAGTCGACGACACCCGTGCGCTTCAGCCCGATGTCGTGCTGATGGACATCCGCATGCCCGGCATGGACGGAGTGGAGGCCACACGGCGCATCGTCGATTCGGGCTCACCGAGCCGGGTCATCATCCTCACCACCTTCGACCTCGACGAACACGTCCATGACGCGCTGAGAGCCGGCGCCAGCGGTTTCCTCGTCAAGGACGGCCCCGCCGACTCCCTGGTGGGCGCGATCCGCACGGTCGCCGAAGGCGACGCGGTGATTTCTCCCCGTGTCACGCGCCGACTTCTCGACCGCTTCTCCCGCCTCGCCGATCAGGAGCCCCCCGAGGTTCCCCGCAGTCTCGACGCGCTCACCGCCAGGGAGCTGGATGTGCTGCGGGCGCTGACCCGCGGCCTGTCGAATGCCGAGATCGCCCAAGAGCTGCATGTCAGCGAGGCGACCGTGAAGACGCATGTGGCGCACATCCTCGACAAGTACCGGCTCAGGGACCGGGTACAGGCGGTCATCCTGGCCTACGACACCGGGCTCGTCCGGCCGACCGTCGGCCCGTGAGGCCCCGACGCCCACGGACGGGGGCCTTCCCCCGTGAAGGTGGGCACGCGGTTATTGATCACGCGGCGAGCGTGAGTTTAGCGGTGTGGTGTCGGCGTTCGTATTCGTTGGGGCTG
>NZ_JBEOWS010000390.1:0-8655 GCF_040296125.1 Streptomyces sp. NPDC002265
GACGGGCCCTGTGATCGAGCGCCGGGCAGGCCTTGCACCTGCATTTCCCCGCAGGAAGCGGGGCGTCTTTCCTTGGACCACCAACGCGACACCAGCCGTCCGCGGTTGCGGCGACCAGCTCAAGATCAAGTCTAGCGCATTCGGCGGAGCTTTCCACACCGCGGTATGACCATACGTCCGCATGCGAGGTGACCGGGCGCCAGGGAATTGTTTTCAGGCCGCGGACGCTGAGAGATCCGAAGAGTGCGGTGTGCCGGCGGCCCGTGAGCAGAGCGGCCCGGCCGGCCGGCGCGACAGAGATCGAAGGGGCTGAGATGGCAGCGCAGACGCAGAGGGCCGTGCTGGCGGGCGGATGTTTCTGGGGGATGCAGGACCTGATCCGCCGGTTCCCGGGCGTGACGGCGACCCGGGTGGGCTACACCGGCGGCGACGTGCCGAACGCGACGTACCGTAACCACGGGACCCACGCCGAGGCCATCGAGATCCTCTTCGACCCCGAGGTGACCGACTACCGCGCGATCCTGGAGCTCTTCTTCCAGATCCACGACCCGAGCACCAAGAACCGCCAGGGCAACGACATCGGTCTGAGCTATCGCTCGGCGATCTACTACGTGGACGACGAGCAGAAGCGCGTCGCCGAGGACACGATCGCCGACGTCGACGCCTCCGGACTGTGGCCGGGCAAGGTGGTCACCGAGGTGGAGCCGGTCGGCCCCTTCTGGGAGGCCGAGCCTGAGCACCAGGACTACCTGGAGCGCTACCCCGACGGCTACACCTGCCACTTCCCCCGCCCGGGATGGCGGCTGCCCGCCCGCACGGAGGGCTGAGCACGGCACCCGGCGGCCCTGGCGGGCGGTACTCCGCCCGCCAGGGCCGTCGCGTTCACCCGCACCGGTTGGCGTGGTTGAAGTCCAGGACCACACGCTCGGGGCTGTGCAGCTTGAAGGCCTTGTACGTGGGTTTGGTCTGGAAGGCTGTCCCGAAGGTGACCACTCCTTCGAAGTCGCCGGTCAGGGCGAGCCCCTTCAGCTTGGACAACTGGATCTTCGCCAGCCGGGGTCCCCGGTAGACCGACCGGCCGGCGCTGTCGTGGGCGACCGCGGGTGAGAGCCTGATCTCCAGGAAGTACTTCCCCGGGAGGGGGACCTTCTTCCCGGAAGGGTCGTAGCGAAGCTGCTTGACCGCCTTGACACCGACGGTGGCGGTGGTGCCGCCGAGGTCGATGACGAGCCGGTCGTAGGTGCAGTGCCCGGCCCACCGGGCATTGACTACGCGGGCGGACGGGGAACTCTTGGCCGCTGTCTGCGGCTGCGCGGCCGCTGAAGCGGGGACCGTGGCGCCTACGGCAGTGAGAAGGACGCCTGCGGCGACGGCCGCACGGGATGGGTGGTGGTACATGACGCCCCCAGATGCTCCTGGTGAAGGGGACAGACGATTTCACACTGACAGACATGCGGGGGATCCGAATGGTTGCACTGCCGCCGGAACCAGGTTCCCCCCACCCTCCACGCCACGCCGGGTCCTGACAGCCGTTCAGGCCTGCCGCGTCGACGCAGGCCAGGACGTCGGGTGAGCCGTCAGCGGCGGGCGGCCCACACGGTGCGTTCGGTGCGTACCGCGAGATCGTCGCGGCGCAGGATGCCTTGCGGGCCGACCGGGTCGAGCAGCCGGTCGAGCGCGGCGAGGTCGGCGGGCGAGAGCTCGTCGCCCACCGACGCGCGCAGGCGCCGCAGACCCGCCAGGGCGTAGCGGCCCACCGCCGGGGAGCGGGTGCTGTCGACGTTCACGGTGACCGTGCGTTCGGCTTCGACGGTGAATCCGGCGTCGGCGAGCACGGGGCCCCAGTCGGTGCCGCGGTGCGGCACATGCGCGGCGTGGGGGCGCTCGGCGGCGGCATGACAGCGCTCCAGGAGACCGGGGGCGTCCTCCGGGGCGTCCACCGGCAGGAAGCGGGGGAAGCCCGCCAGTTCGACGACGGCGAACAGTCCGCCGGGGGCGAGTGCGCCGTGGACCTGGCGCAGGGTGCGTGCGGGGTCGGCCATGTGGTGCACGGAGGCGGAGGCCCACACGAGTTCGGGCGTGCCGAGGTCGGGCCACTCGGTGTCGAGGTCGGCCCGGACGGTCCGCACCCGGTCGCCGACTCCCTGCGCGCGGGCCTTCTCGTGCAGCCGGTCCAGGTGTGCGGCCGAGGAGTCGACAGCGGTGACGCGGGCCTCGGGGAAGCACTCGAGAAGGGCGAAGGTGCCGGCGCCGGTCCCGGCCCCGAGGTCGACGATGCGCCGTGGAGCCTCCCGGACCGGCAGCCATCGGGTGAGGAAGGCGAGGTGCTCGGCGAGTACTTCGGCATCCAGGTCGAGGACTTCCGACTGGTCGGCGTCGTGCCCGTGCTCGTGCTCGTGCTCGTGCCGATGCTCGTGCCGGGTCTGCTGTCCGTGCGGGTGGGCGGGGTGTGCGGAGTGGGCGCCGGAGTGCGCCGGGTGCGGCATGGGGTGGGTCATACGTCTCACGCTAGGCGGGACAAGGGCCCGCGGCCCCTTCTGTTTCGCCGAACGCAAGAAGGTCCCCCGTTCCGCTGCCGAAAGCGCAAGCGACCTCCCCGAAGCGGCCCCCGCCTCGGACGACTGAGCCGGTCACCGGGCAGGGCGGTCGGGTCCGGTGCCGTCCTCGTCGCGCTGATGGCCCCGCCGGGCGTCCCGGTCGAAGATGCCGAGGATCTCGCACGGTCCCCCCTCGGCGCCGATGGCGTGCGGCAGCATGGTGGGGAACTCGGCGGCCTGGTTGGTCTCGACCCGGAAGCGGCGGTTGCCCAGCAGCAGGGTTGCGGTGCCGGACAGGACCACGAGCCACTCCCGGCCCGGGTGTGCGCGCATCCGCGCGGGATTGTCCGGCGGGGGCTCCGTCATGCGCCGGCGTATGACGGTCATGCCCGGATCGGCTTTGACGGGCCAGCGCATCTGCGCATGAGCCGCGTCGATCATCGGGCTGGAGACGACGTCGTCCGTGGCCGTCTCGACCAGCTGGTCGAGGGAGGTGTCCAGCGCCCGTGCCAGGGTGACCAGCTGGTCCAGGGCCAGGCGGCGCTGACCGTTCTCGATACGGCTGAGCGTGGACTGGCTGACCCTGGCGCGGGCGGCCAGCTCCTCCAGCGACCAGCCCTGCGCCACCCGCAGGGCGCGGATCCGCTTACGGACCAGGCTGTCCAGCTCGCCGGCTTCTTGCGTCATGTGCAACATCGTATGCCCCTGATGCAAGCCGCGCCCGAGGCGCAGACCTGGGGCGCAAGCCCGGGGCCGGGGTTCCGCCGGGCCCACGTGCGTCGCGCATCCCCCTTGGCGCGGGGCCGCTTCAGTCGTCGCGGCCCATACCGCGATCGGGTGCACTCATGTCGCCGGTCCCGGGTGTGCCGTCGGCCAGCCCGTAGCGCAGGTACACCACGCCCGTCCGGCCGACCGCCGGCGGCTGGAGGAGGGTGACGTTCGTGGGCACCGCGCCGCCGTCGAACACCTTCTTGCCGACGCCCAGCACGATCGGGTGCACCCAGAGGTCGAGGCGGTCGAAGAGCTTCTCGCGCAGGAGGGTCTGCACCAGGTCGAGGCTGCCGACGACCTTGATGTGCTCGTGCCGCTCCCGGATCTCGCGCACCGCGCCGGCCAGATCCGGGCCGAGCTGCGTGGACCCGTCCCACGGCAGGTCGGGCCGGCCGCGGGAGGCCACGTACTTCGGGACGCCGTTGAAGAGCGTGGCGATGTCCCCGTCCTCGCCGCCCTTCTGGTGAGGCCAGTAGGCGGCGAAGATGTCGTACGTCCGCCGGCCGAGCAGGAGGGCGTCCGTGCCCTCGTACGCGGCGCCGATCTGGGCCCCGGTGACCTCGTCCAGCAGGGGCGCCTGCCAGCCTCCGAACGGGAACCCCACCGGGTCCTCGTCGGGGCCGCCGGGCGCCTGCCCGACGAGGTCGAGGGTGGTGAACAGCTCGATGTGGATGAGGCCCATGGTCGGCTCCTGACGCATCGGTTCGTACCGGTCGACAGGAAGACCCGCGGACTGCCCCGAATTCATCGCCGGGTCTAGTCCTCCACGTCGACGTGGTCGAACGTCCTCAGCATCTCGCGCAGCACCCGTACGCAAGCCCGTACCTCGGCGTCGGTGAGGTCGCCGCCGACCTGGCGGTTCAGGGTGTGCTCGCGGTCGAGCACCGCGGTGATGAGCGCCCGGCCCTCCTCGGTGAGGCGGATCAGCGACGAGCGCTGGTGCGCCGGGTTGGGAACGATCTGCACCCACCCGCGCGCCGCCGCGTCGTTGACCATCCGCTGCACGAACTGCCGGCTCAGCGCCTGGATGCGGCTCAGCTGCGGCACCGTCATGTCGCCCTGCCTGCGCAGCAGGTCCAGTACGGAGCGCACGCCGACCGAGGCGCCCTCGATCGCCTCGCCCTGTTCCACCTTGCGCAGGGCGCGCCGGTAGAGCGGGCCGACGAGGTCGAAGACCTCGACGAGGCGGTGGCCGAGTTCGTCGGGCGGGAGCGGGCTGCCGGTGTCGTTCACCCCGCCATCATGACACCTTGGTTGCCAAACCCGGAGCAAGATGACACCTTGGTTGTCATGACTGTTGCTTCGGAACTGAAGTACCCGGCCATGAACCACTTCGCCTCGGCCGACGGGGACCTCGCCTACCGCGAGGCGGGCACCGGGGATCTCGTGGTGCTGCTCCACTCGGGTTTCGTCGACCACCGGGTGTTCGACGCGGTGCTGCCGGCCCTCGCGACCGCCCACCGGGTCGTCGCCGCGGACATCCGCGGGCACGGCGCCTCCGCCAACGCCTCGGAGCCGTTCCGCTGGGCGGACGATCTGGCGGATCTGCTGCACCACCTCGACGCGGGTCCCGCGGTGCTCGTGGGCGTGTCGATGGGCGGCATCGTCGTCACCGACATGCTGCTCGAACACCCCGCACTGGTCCGCGCAGCCGTCGTGGCCGGAGCCTCGACCGGCGAGTTCGAGGACTCCGACCCCTGGCACCGGGCGATCCAGGCCGACACCGCCCGTGCGCTGGCCGCCGGTGACATCGAGAGCTGGCTGAAGGCGTTCCTCGCGTACGTGCCCGGACCGCACCGCACCCTGGACGAAGTCGACCCGGCCGTCCTGCGCCGGCTGCGCGAGATGGCCCTGCACACGCTCGCCAAGCACACCCCCGGCGAGGCGAACCTGCATGTGCCGGTCACCGGCACCTGGGCCCGGATGCCGCAGGTCGGCGTCCCGGTGCTCACCCTGAACGGGGCTCTCGACACCCCCGATGTCCTCGCCGCGGCGCAGCGACTGGCCGACACCGTCCGGCACGGACGTTCCGTGCTCGTCGAGGGCACGGCGCACTACCCGAACATGGAGAAGCCCGAGGAGTTCACCGCGGTCGTCGAGGAGTTCCTGCGCTCGCTCTGACCGCCGGGCAGGCGAACCGGCGGGCCGACGCGCAGCCTGCCGGCCCGCCGGCCCGTCCCCCGAGAACGCATCCGCTCTCCCCCGGAAGGTCCGAGGGAGAGCGGGTGGTGCCCGTGGGGGCGGGGCCCGGGGCGGCGGCCCGCCCGGAGCGGGGCCGGGTCAGGCGAGGGTGACCTGGACCGGAAGGTGCTTGATGCCGTTGACGAAGTTGGAGCGGACTCGCGGCACGTCCCCGGCCAGCTTGATGTCGGCGAGGCGCGGGATCAGCTCCTCGAACATGATGCGGATCTCGGTGCGGGCGAGCAGGTTGCCCAGGCACAGGTGGGGGCTGCCCTTGCCGAAGGTGACGTGGTCGTTGTTCTGCCGGGCGACGTCGAAGTCGTAGGGGTTGCCGAAGATCTCCTCGTCGCGGTTGCCGGAGGCGAACCACATGACGACCTTGTCGCCCTCCTTGACCTGCTTGCCGCCGAGTTCGGTGTCGCGGGTGGCGGTGCGGCGGAAGTGGTAGACGGGGGAGGCCCAGCGCAGGAACTCCTCGACGGCCGTCGGGATCAGCGAGGGGTCGTCCTTGAGGCGGGCGAGCTGCTCGGGGTGCTGGAGCAGGGCGAGCATGGAGTGGCTGATGGTGTGGCGGGTGGTCTCGTTGCCGGCCACCACCAGGAGCAGGAAGTAGTTGTCGAAGTCCTGCGCGGACAGCGGCACTCCGTCCCGGGGCACGGTGTTGACCAGCTTGGAGATCAGGTCGGTGCCCTCGCCGCCGCGCCGCTGCCGGGCCAGTTCGCGGCCGTACTCGAAGACCTCGATCGAGGCGGGGGAACGGAAGGGCAGGTCGCGGTACTTCTCGCTCTCCGCGCTGTGCAGCAGGACGTCGGCGTAGTCCGGGTCGGTGTTGCCGATGATCCGGTTGCCCCAGTCGATGAGCTGCTGGTTGTCCTCCGGCGGCACGTCGAGGAGGCGGGCCAGGACGTTGATGGGGAAGTCGGCGGAGACGTCCTCGACGAAGTCGAAGGTGCCCTTGGCGAGCGCCTTGTCGAGGGTGGTGGCGGTCAGGCCGCGCAGGAAGTCGGCGTAGCTGTTGATGACGCTCGCGCCGAACTGCCGCTGGATGACGCTGCGCAGCGCGCGGTGGCGGACTCCGTCCATCTCCAGGATGGAGGCGCGCTTCTTGATCTGGTCGTCGTCGACCTCTTCGAGGTTGACGAACCGGGTCGAGGTGAAGGTGTCGGAGTCGCGGTCGACGCGCGCGATGTCCGCGTGCCGGGTCACGGACCAGAAGCCGGAGTTGGGGGCCTCCTCGGGCTGCCAGTGCACCGGCTCCTCGTGGCGCAGGGTGTGGAACATGCGCCAGGGCGTGATGCCGTCGGCGAAGTTGTCCAGGTCGGCGAGGTTCACCTGGTCGAGCGGCAGGGGCTCGTCGAGGGCGGCGCGCAGTTCTTCGCGCGTGGTGGGGACGGCGGGGACGGCGGGGCTGGTCATGATGGCGGATCTCCTGGGCGAGGGCGTGGGGGGCTGGCTTACAGGTGGTAGGCGTACTCGGCGAACTCCCAGTCGGTGACGTGCCGGCCGAAGCGTTCGACCTCGTCGCGCTTGTAGGAGAGGAAGGAGGCGGTGAAGTCCTTGCCGAGGACGTCGGTGAGGGCGGTGTCCGCCTCCAGCGCGTCGAGTGCGCCGGTGAGGTTCATGGGCAGGGTGGCGGAGCGGGCGGTGTCGTAGCCGTAGCCCTCCAGCGGGGGCGGCGGCTCCTCGCCCGCCCGGACGCCGAGCAGTGCGGCGGCGACGGTGCCCGCGATCAGCAGGTAGGGGTTGGCGCTGGCGTCGCCGAGCCGGAGTTCGAGCCGGGCGCCGGAGCCGCGCTCCGGCGGGACGCGGAGCATGGCGCTGCGGTTGTCCAGGCCCCAGTCGATCAGCCAGGGAGCGAGGGTGTCCGGGCCGAAGCGCTTGTACGAGTTCACCGTCGGGTTGGCCAGCGCGGCGAGCGCGGGGGCGTGGGCGAGGATTCCGGCGATCGCGTGCCGGGCGGTGGCGGAGAGGCCATGGGCGCCCGCCGGGTCGTCGAAGACGTTGCGCCCCTCGCCGTCCTCGCAGGAGAGGTGGAGGTGGAAGCCCGAACCGCCGGCGTCGCCGAAGGGCTTGGCCATGAAGGTGGCCATGTTGCCTTCCTTGCGGGCCAGTTCCTTCACGGCCGACTTGAAGCGGAAGGCGCGGTCGGCGGCGTCCAGGGCCTCGGAGTGGGTCAGGTTGATCTCGTACTGGCCGCCGTCGAACTCGTGGTTGCCGGTGACGACCCCGATGCCCAGGTCGCGCAGCTGACGCAGGGTGCGCAGCAGGTGGTTGCCGGGGTCGGCGCGCAGTCCGGCGGTGTAGACGGCTCCCGTGGTCTGCGGGGACCTGCGCCAGCCGGCGGGGGCGGCGGGGTCCGGCTCCAGCAGGAAGTACTCCAGCTCGGGGCCGACGACGGGCCGCAGTCCGTGCTCGGCACACCGGTCCAGGACCGTGCGGAGCAGATCGCGGGGTGATTCGGGGACGGGTGCCGAGGTGGCGGGGTCGCGCACCTCGCCGAGGCAGGAGGCGACCCCGGGCTCCCAGGGCAGCGCGGTCAGCGTGGACAGGTCGGGGCGTACGGACACGTCCGGCAGGCCGGCGTCGAGGCCGCCGGCGACCGGCACCACGTCGCCCTGGGGGGTGGTGTGGTAGACGGCGCGGCAGAAGGCGAGACCGTGCTCGCAGGCCGAGGGCAGGTGGTCCACCAGCACGTCGCGGGCGCGGTCGGTGCCGATCAGGTCGGGGTAGCTGACCCGGACCACGTCGATGCCCTCGGCAGTGAGTCGGTCCAGGTGCCGACGGATGTCTGGAGTGTCTTGGGCGCTCACCGAAATCTCCTGGCGTATGCGGATGGACGGCGGGATGAGGGCGGTCACCGGGCGGGAGGGCGAGAGGCGCCGGCCGCCGGGACGGCTCGTTTGAGTCCGAACGGTAGGGAGGGGAACGGAGCTCCCGCAAGAGGGGGTTCGCAAAAAATTATCCACCTGGACAGCTATTGACCGGCGACGGTCGGCTTCCTATGTTGTTTGAAGCCAAACGAGTAGGGGACGCGGTTCCGCCGCCTCCCTTTGGCCGAGGGGTGCGGGCGGGGGGGGGCGGGCGCCCCCCCCCCCCGCCGCGGCGGCCCCCACGACGACCCCGCCGTTCCTGGTCGACATCAGCGAGCAGGGCCGCCCGGCCGTGT
>NZ_JBEOWS010000391.1:0-8644 GCF_040296125.1 Streptomyces sp. NPDC002265
CGGGGGCACGGCGGGCTGGTGGTGGGGGCGATCGGGCTCTCCGGCGCGGTCCTCCGGCCCCCCTCGCGGGAGTACCGACCGCCGTCAGACGGCGACGGACGCGCCGGTGTGGCCGTGCAGAGCGGCGAGGACGTCGGTCAGCTGCGCGGCGACCTCGGCGTCGTCGGCCGGGTGGGTCTCGGCGAAGCGGACGACGGAGCCCGGGATGGACAGCTTGACGTCCTCGAGCACCTTGGCGCCCGCGATGCCCGCGGCCTTGCGGGTCTCGTCCTGCGCCCACACGCCGCCGAACTGGCCGTAGGCGGTGCCGACCACGGCGACGGGCTTGGCGGTGAGGGCGCCGGCGCCGTACGGGCGGGACAGCCAGTCGATGGCGTTCTTCAGGACGGCCGGGATGGTGCCGTTGTACTCGGGCGAGAACAGCAGTAGCGCGTCGGCGCCCTGGGCGGCGGCACGCAGCTTGGCGGCGGCGGCCGGGACGTCGCCCTCGACGTCGATGTCCTCGTTGTAGAACGGGATGTCGGCCAGGCCTTCGTACAGCTCGACCTCGGCGCCCTCGGGAGCCAGCTTGACGGCCGCCTCGGCGAGCTGACGGTTGTGCGAACCGGCGCGAAGGCTACCGACGAGCGCGAGGATACGGACAGACATGCGAACTCCCAGGATGCTGAAACACTGACGAAACAATCCGGACCGAGGTCCGTTTATGGGTACCACTGTAACCGGACCGGGGTCCACTTCATTCCGGATGCTTTACGCTGAGTTCATGTCCGGACCCCTGCCTCCCCTCGCGAAACCGGAACATCCGGTCACGGAGCCCGAGTTGCTCCAGCTCGGCACCGCGCAGGACGAGCCGTGCCTGCGCGCCGACGCCGCACGCAACCGGGCCCGGCTGCTGGACGCGGCCGCGCGCCTGATCGCGGAGCACGGGGCGGCGGGCGTCACGATGGAGGCGGTGGCCGCGGAGGCCTCGGTCGGCAAGGGGACGGTCTTCCGCCGCTTCGGCGACCGCACCGGCCTGCTCACGGCACTGCTCGACCACTCCGAGAAGAAGCTGCAGGCCGCGTTCCTGTGCGGACCGCCGCCGCTGGGTCCCGGAGCGCCGCCGGCGGAGCGGCTGCGGGCCTTCGGCTGCGCGCTGCTGCGCCGCGCGGTGGACGAACTGGATCTGCAACTGGCGGCCGAGCCGAGCGCCGAGCGCCGGTACTCCGTGCCGGCCCGCCAGGTCCAGCACTCCCACGTCGTCATGCTGCTGCGGCTGGCCGTGCCGGACGCGGACACCGAACTGCTCGCCCACACCCTGATGGCCCAGCTCAGCCCGGCGCTGATCCATCATCTGACCCGGCAGTGCGGCATGTCCCTGGAGCGCATCGAGGCGAACTGGTCGGACCTGGTGACACGCGTCACATGCCAGGAGCCGCCCCGCTGAGCACCCGAGCGGAACCGTCCGGGCACGCACACGTTGTTGCACAGTGAACGGCCGTCCCCCGCTCGGGCCCCGCGCCCACGCCTCTGCCAAGATGCGGTACGTCATGGTGCAGATACCGAAATCGCCCACGCCCGCGCTGCCCGCACCGCGTTCCGTGCCCACGAGCGCCGATGTGGCCAGGCTGGCCGGCGTCTCGCGCGCGACCGTCTCCTACGTCCTGAACAACACCAGTGCCGTGCGGATCAGCGAGCCCACCCGCCGCCGCGTCCACCAGGCTGCGAAGGAACTCGGGTACGTCCCGCACGCGGCCGCCCGCAGTCTGCGCGCCGGGCATAGCCGCATGGTGCTCATGCCCGCGCCGGCCGTCCAGGCCGGCCCGCTCTACAGCCAGTTCCTGAACGACCTCCAGTGGGCGCTCGGCCGGCTCGACTACACGGTCGTGCAGTACGGCAGTGTCGGGCTGCACGGCGACGAGGCCGCCCGCGCCTGGGCCGAGCTGCGGCCGGTCGCCGTCCTGGTGCCCGGCGCCGATCTCGGTCCGGAAGGCGTGGCGGTGCTCAAGCGCTCCGGCGCCCGTGCCGTGGTCACCCTCGGTGCCGAGTCCGTCGAGGGCGCCCACGCCCTGCTCATGGACCACGAAGGGGCCGGCCGGGCCGCCGGCGCGCACCTCTACGCCCGGGGCCGCCGTCGCATCGGCGTCGTCGTCCCCGAGGAGCCCGGCCTGGACTCGTTCTCCCGGCCCCGCCTCGCCGGGGTGCGCGACGCGCTGGCGGGCACCGACGCCGTCGTCACCGAACTGCCCCTCGCCTACCAGGAGGAGTCCGCCGCCCGCCTCGCCGCCCGCTGGCGGGAGCTGGGCCTGGACGCCGTGTTCACGTACAACGACGAGTACGGGATGCTGCTGATGCGCGCCCTCCAGGACGAGGGGGTGCGCATCCCGGCGGAGACGGCCGTCATCGGCGCCGACGATCTGATGCTCGGCCGGCTGCTGCGACCCCGGCTTAGCACGGTCCACATCGAGCTGCCGTCCGGCCGGGACCTCGCCGAACTGGTCGACCGCGCCGTGCGCGACCCCGGCGCGGCACCCGAGACGCACCGGGTCCTCGGCTCCTCGGTGGTGCACCGCGAATCCAGCTGACACGAAGGGGCTCCCCGCGCGGTGGCGCGCGAGGCCGGGCCGACGGGTCGAGGCTCGGCGGGGGTTGCGCCCGACCGGGCGCGGCGGGCCGTTCGATTCCCGCGGCGTCCTGCCCGCAGCGATTTCCCTGCCGCGTGTCTAAGATGTTGCACGCTCAACCAGATGGGGATGCGTTCGACCAACGGATGCGGCTCGCGCGGCTGCGCCGGATCACCGCGTCCCGCCCCGCGGCCGCCGCACCGGCCGCGCACTGCACGGGACTCCCGCCCCGAGTCCCGCCGGTCACGAACGGAGAGCCGCCATGCCGTTGCTCGACCCCGGAACCTGGCAGGCCCGGACCCTGAAGGGATCCGAGCACACCGTCACCGAGCCCGCCACGGGAGATCCGCTCGGTACGGTCGCCCTGGCCACCGCCGAGGACGTCCGCACCGCCGCGGCCGACGCCCGCACCGCCCAGCGGGAGTGGTCGCGGGTGCCGCACTTCGTACGCGCCGGGGTGCTGCGCAGGGCCGGAGACCTGTTCACGGCGCACGCGGACGAGCTGCGGGAATGGCTCGTGCGGGAATCGGGGTCCATCCCGGGCAAGGCCGACTTCGAGCTGCACGTCGCCGCCCAGGAGTGCTACGAGGCCGCCGCCCTGGCCTCCCGCCCGGCCGGACAGGTGCTGCCCAGCGAGGCACCCCGGCTGTCGTACACGCGCCGCGTCCCGGTCGGCGTGGTGGGCGTGATCGCCCCGTTCAACGCCCCGCTGATCCTCTCCATCCGCTCCGTCGCCCCGGCCCTGGCGCTCGGCAACGGGGTCGTCCTGAAGCCCGACCCGCGCACCGCGGTCTGCGGCGGACTCGCCCTGGCCGCGGTCTTCGCGGCGGCCGGCCTGCCCGAACACCTGCTGGCGGTGCTGCCCGGCGGTCCCGAGACCGGTCAGGCGCTGGTCGCCGACCCGCAGGTCCCGGTGATCTCCTTCACCGGCTCCACCGCGGCCGGGCGCGCCGTCGGCGAGGCGGCCGGCCGGCATCTGAAGCGGGCCCATCTGGAACTCGGCGGCAACTCCGCCCTGGTCGTGCTGGAGGACGCCGACCTGGACGCGGTGATCTCCACGGCGGCCTGGGGCTCGTTCTTCCACCAGGGCCAGATCTGCATGACGACCGGCCGCCACCTCGTGCACCACTCCCTGTACGAGGAGTACGTCGAGCGGCTCGCCGGCCGGGCCGACACCCTCGCGGTCGGCGACCCGCACCGCGCGCAGGTCCACCTCGGCCCGCTCATCGACGGCACCCAGCTCGCCAAGGTGCACGCACTGGTGGAGTCGAGTATCGCCGGGGGCGCCAGGCTCGCCGCGGGCGGCACGCACGAGGACCTCTTCTACCGGCCGACCGTCCTCGCGGACGTCGACGACCACACCCCCGCCTACGCGCAGGAGGTCTTCGGCCCGGTCGCACCCGTACGGTCCTTCGCCACCGCGGACGAGGCGGCCGCGCTCGCCGCCGAGGGCCCGTACGGCCTGTCCCTGGGCATCGTCACCCGCGACGCCGCCCGCGGCCTCGACCTGGCCGAGCGCATCCCGACCGGCATCGTCCACATCAACGACCAGACGGTGAACGACGAGGCCGTGGCGCCCTTCGGCGGCATCGCCGCGTCCGGCACCGGCGCCCGCTTCGGCGGCGAGGCCAACCTGGAGGCGTTCACCGACGTGCGCTGGACGACGGTCCGCGGCGACGTGGCGCCGTACCCCTTCTAGAAACCCGACTGCCCCGGGGCGAGCGGCCCCGGGGCGGTCACGGCGTGCGGTACGGCAAGGAGATCAGGCTCCGGACCCGGCCTGCTCGCCCTTGGGGTCGGCCCCCGCCTGCTGTTCGGCGATGCTCTTGCGCACCTCGTCCATGTCCAGCTTCCGGGCCTGCCCGATGAGGTCCGCGAGCGCGGCCTCCGGCAGCGCGCCCGGCTGGGCGAAGACGGCGACCTGGTCGCGCACGATCATCAGGGTCGGAATGGACTGGATGCCGAAGGCCGCGGCCAGCTCCGGCTGCGCCTCGGTGTCGATCTTGCCGAAGACCAGGTCCGGGTTGGCCTCGGCCGCCTTCTCGTACACTGGTGCGAACTGACGGCACGGTCCGCACCAGGCAGCCCAGAAGTCGAGGAGGACGAACCCGTTCTCCGTGACCGTCTGGTCGAAGTTCTCCTTGGTGAGCTCCACGGTGCTGCTCATGCTCGTATCCCTACTCTCCGGTGCGGGGGCCAGACCGTCGGCACAACACGGCCGCACCGGACGGTATTCCGCCCCCTCCCGGCAGACCCATCCGTGTGGCCGCCCCGCACCCCACCCAGCAGACTGTGTCCCATGACGGAAACGGAATCCATCGCGTACGACGTAGTGGTGCTCGGGGCCGGGCCCGTGGGGGAGAACGTCGCCGACCGCACCCGCGCGGCCGGCCTGTCCACCGCGGTCGTGGAGAGCGAACTGGTCGGCGGCGAGTGCTCGTACTGGGCCTGCATGCCCAGCAAGGCCCTGCTGCGCCCGGTCATCGCCCGCGCCGACGCCCGCCGCGTGCCCGGACTGCGCCAGGCGGTGCAGGGCCCCCTCGACGCGGCCGCGGTCCTCGCCCACCGCGACTACTTCACCGCCGACTGGAAGGACGACGGCCAGGTCGGCTGGCTGGAGGGCATCGGCGCCGTGCTGTACCGCGGCCACGGCCGCCTCGCCGGACCCCGCACGGTCACCGTGACCGGCCCGGACGGCGAGCGGCACGTGCTCACCGCCCGGCACGCCGTCGCCGTGAGCACCGGCACCCGCGCCCTGCTGCCCGGGTTGCCGGGCCTCGCCGATGTCCGGCCCTGGACCAGCCGGGAGGCCACGAGCGCGCACGCGGTCCCGGGCCGGCTCGTGGTGGTGGGCGGCGGTGTCGTCGCCACCGAGATGGCCACCGCCTGGCAGGCCCTCGGCTCCCAGGTGACCCTCCTCGTCCGTGGCGCGGGCCTGCTCGCCCGCATGGAGCCGTTCGCGGGCGAACTGGTCGCCGCCGCGCTCACCGAGGCGGGCGCCGACGTCCGCACCGGCACCTCCGTGAAGTCGGTGACCCGCGAGAGCGGCACGGTCGTGGTCGTCACCGACGACGGCGACCGGATCGAGGCCGACGAGATCCTCTTCGCCACCGGCCGCGCCCCGCGCACCGAGGACATCGGCCTCGACACCATCGGCCTGGAGCCGGGCTCCTGGCTGCCGGTCGACGACAGCCTCCGGGTCACCGGCACCGACTGGCTGTACGCGGTCGGGGACGTCAACCACCGCGCCCTGCTCACCCACCAGGGCAAGTACCAGGCCCGGATCGCGGGCGCCGCGATCGCCGCCCGCGCCGCCGGCACCCCCCTGGACACGAGCGCCTGGGGCGCCCACTCCGCCACGGCCGACCACGGCGCCGTGCCCCAGGTCGTCTTCACCGACCCGGAGGCCGCGGCGGTCGGCCTGTCCCTGGCGGAGGCCGAGGCGACCGGCCGGCGCGTCCGCGGGGTCGACGTCGACATCTCCTCGGCGGCGGGCGCCGGCCTGTACGGCGACGGCTACCGCGGCCGCGCCCGCATGGTCGTCGACCTCGACCGCGAGACCCTCCTCGGCGTCACCCTCGTCGGCCCCGGCGTCGGCGAGCTGATCCACTCGGCGACGATCGCCGTCGCCGCGGAGGTGCCGGTCGCCAGGCTCTGGCACGCGGTCCCGTCGTATCCGACGATCAGCGAGGTGTGGCTGCGGCTGCTGGAGGCCTACCGCGGCTGACCCGCCCGTTCCGGGGCCCACCGGGGCCCCGGGACGCGCCCGCGGAACCTCTCCGCGCCTGCTCAGCCCGGCAGTTCGAAGCCCAGGGCCTTCGCCGCCTCCTCGGGAGTGGCGCCCGTCCAGCGTTCCAGCATCGCCTGATGCGACGACAGCGAGCGCGGCTCCGCCCGGTCGAGGTAGAGCATCCCGTCCAGATGGTCCGTCTCGTGCTGCACGATCCGGGCGGGCCAGCCCGTGAACACCTCGTCCAGCGCCCGGCCGTGCTCGTCCTCGCCGGTCAGCCGCACCTCGAGGGGCCGTGCCACCACCGCCTGCCAGCCGGGCACGCTCAGACAGCCCTCGAAGAACCCGGCACGGGCGGTGCCGACGGGCGCGTACGACGGGTTGACCAGCACCCGGAACGGCTGAGGCACCCGGCCGCGGGCCAGCCTGACCTCCTCGGACACCGGCGCCGGGTCCTCGATCACCGCGATCCGCAGCGGCACCCCCACCTGCGGTGCCGCCAGCCCGACCCCCGGCGCCGCCCGCATGGTCACGCGCAGCGCCTCGACGAGACGCGCCAGCAGCGCGGGCCCCAGCTCGCCCTCGTAGCGCCCGGTGCCGGCCCGCAGCACCGGGTCGCCGGCCGCGACGATGGGCAACGGTCCGTCGGTGACGAGGAGTTCCTCCACCAGTTCGGCAAGGGGCGCGCGATCGCTCGGAGATGCCATCGAGCCAGCATGACACGGCTGCGCCCCGACGACGGCATTCGCCTGTGACACACGCCACTTGACGCCCCGGGAACTCGACCGGACCCGCCGCCGACTACTGGACCGCCACGCTCACCGCCCTGGCAGCCCATGTCCCCGACCGCCGGAGAGACCGCCGATGTCCACCGCTCCCTCGACCACCACGGACGAGGCCCCGCAACCCGCCCCGCCCGCGCCGTCCCCGCGCGGGTGGACCACACTGCGCCCGCTGGTCCTGCGACTGCACTTCTACGCGGGCCTGTTCGTCGCGCCGTTCCTGCTCGTCGCCGCGGTCACCGGCCTGCTGTACGCCGGCTCGTACCAAGCCGAGAAGCTGCTGTACGCCCACGAGATGACGGTGCCCGTCGGCGACGCCGAACTGCCGCTGTCCGCACAGGTGGCCGCGGCCCGCACGGCACACCCCGAGGGCACCGTCACGGCGGTACGGCCCTCGCCGGCGCCCGGCGCGACCACCCGGGTGCTGCTCTCCGGCGTCGAGGGCGTCGGCGCCGACCACACCCTCGCCGTGTTCGTGGACCCGTACACCGGCAAGGTGCGCGGCGCCCTCGAACAGTACGGCTCGTCCGGCGCGTTGCCGCTGCGCACCTGGATCAGCGAACTCCACCGCAACCTCCATCTGGGCGAGACCGGCCGCCTCTACAGCGAACTCGCCGCGAGCTGGCTGTGGGTGGTCGCGCTGGGCGGTCTGGTGCTGTGGTTCTCGCGCCGCCGCGCGCTGCGCAAGGTGCGCGGCACCAGCGGGCGGCGGCGCACCCTGGGCCTGCACGGCACCGTGGGCGTGTGGGCCGCGGCCGGGTTCCTGTTCCTCTCGGCGACCGGTCTGACCTGGTCGACGTACGCCGGTGCGAACATCGACGAACTGCGCACCTCGCTCGGCCAGTCCACCCCGTCCGTCGCGACCGCGGCCGGCGGCGAGCACGCCGGGCACGACGCGGCCGCCGCCGGCGGCGGGGCCGCCGGGCACGGTGTCGGCCTCGACAAGGTGCTGGCCGCCGCGCGGGCCGAGGGGCTCGGCGACCCGGTGGAGATCGTCCCGCCCGCGGACGCCTCCTCCGCGTACGTCGTCAAGCAGATCCAGCGCGGCTGGCCCACGAAGCAGGACTCGGTGGCGGTCGACCCGGCGACCGGCGAGGTCACCGACGTGCTGCGGTTCGCGGACTACCCGGTGCTCGCCAAGCTGACCCGCTGGGGCATCGACCTGCACAGCGGGGTCCTGTTCGGGCTGGTCAACCAGATCGCCCTGATGCTGCTCGCGCTCTCGCTGATCCTGCTGATCTGGTGGGGCTACCGCATGTGGTGGCAGCGCGGCCGCGGCTCGGCGTTCGGCCGTCCGGTACCGCGCGGCTCCTGGCAGCAGGTGCCGCCGTACGTCCTCGTCCCCGGGCTGGCGGCGGTCGCCGTCCTCGGCTGGTTCGTGCCGCTGCTCGGCATCCCCCTGGCCTGTTTCGTCGCCGTGGACGTCGTGCTCGGCGAGATCGCCCACCGGCGGGGGCGGCGGACCGCGGGCAGTGGAGCGGCGGCCGGGTGAGGCCGTCGCGGAACGACGGCGGGGGCGCGCCGCACGG
>NZ_JBEOWS010000392.1:0-8637 GCF_040296125.1 Streptomyces sp. NPDC002265
GGCGGCGGGCGGACCGCGGTCGTGCGGGGATCGGCGCACGGCACACGGCTGGGCGCGGGGAGGCGTCCGCCGAGGGCCGTCACCGGGTCAGGCGCAGCCGGCGGGCGTCGCCTGCGAGGCGTCGGCGATCAGCGCACGCTGGGCCGCGCCGAGCCGCTCGACATCGGGCTTGACGACCTTGCGGTCGTACGTCAGCAGGCCGTTCAGCTCGCCCTCGACGTCCGAGATCTGCGTGTAGACGGCGCCGTTGCCGCCCTTGCAGGCCAGCGCGTGCACCTCGGCCAGCTTCTGGAGGTAGTCGTCCGTGTAGGTCGAGGGATCGACGTCGACGTACGACTGCTGGACCGACCAGGCGTGACCGGGCACCGCGAGCCCCAGGCCGCCGTACTCGCCGCTGACCAGGGCGCGTCTGCCGTCCGGGTGGGGCGGCAGCGCGGGGCTGGGGTAGCCGTGCTCGTCGATGATGTCGCCGGTGCCTCCGTCGGCCCCGAGGTTGATGCCCGACATGCTGTTGACCAGCCGGGTCGGGTCCCAGGCCTTGGCCTGGTCGGCGATGCGGGCCATGTCGTACTGGCCCCATCCCTCGTTGAAGGTGACCCACATGACGACCGACGGGCTGCTGATGTGCTCGTCGATCATCTGCTTCATCTCACGCTCGTACTCTGCGCGGGCGGCGGTCGACGGGTTCACCCCGGCCGTCATCGCGGGCATGTCCTGCCACACCATGAGGCCCAGCCGGTCGGCCCAGTAGAACCAGCGGTCGGGTTCCACCTTGATGTGCTTGCGCACCGCGTTGAAGCCCATCTTCTTGTGCATCTTCAGGTCGTAGGCGAGGGCGCTGTCGGTCGGCGCGGTGTACAGGCCGTCCGGCCAGAAGCCCTGGTCGAGCGTGGCCATCATGAAGACCGGCTTGCCGTTGAGCACGGTGCGCGGCACGCCGTTCACCTTCTCCACGGTGATCGACCGCATCCCGAAGTAGCTGCCGACGCGGTCGCCCCCGACGCTCACCTTGAGGTCGTACAGGAATGGGTCGTCCGGCGACCACAGGTGGGCCTTCGGGATCCGCAGCGTGAGGGCCTTGCCGCTGCGGCCGGTGACGGTGGCGACGCGGTGCTTGCCGGCGTACGCGGTGGCGGTGACCGGCAGTCCGGCGCGCACGCCCTGCGGTTCGATCGTCAGGGTGCCCGCGGCCACGTCCGGGGTGAGCTTGAGCGTGTCGACGTGGTCGGCGGCGACCGGCTCCAGCCACACGGTCTGCCAGATGCCGGAGGACGGGGTGTACCAGATGCCGCTCGGGTCCAGTCGCTGCTTGCCCACGGGCGGGTTCTCGCCGTCGGCCGCGTCCGTCGGGTCGTAGACGCCGACGATCAGCTCCTGGGTGCGGCCCGGCTTGAGGGCGTCGGTGATGTCGGCGCTGAACTTGTCGTAGCCGCCCTGGTGTTCGGCGACCTTGTGGCCGTTGACGTACACCTCGGCCTGCCAGTCGACCGCGCCGAAGTTCAGCTGGAGACGCTTGCCGGAGCCGATCTTCCAGCCGGCCGGGACGGTGAAGGTGCGCCGGTACCACATGCGGTCCTCGTGCCGTTCGAGGCCGGACAGCTGTGACTCGACGGGGTAGGGGACGAGGATCTTCTCACCGAGATTCCTGCCGACCGGCGGCTGCTCGCCCGCCTGTGCGGCGGCGAACTGCCAGGAGCCGTTGAGGTTCTGCCAGGCCCCTCGGGTCAACTGCGGCCGCGGGTATTCGGGATGGGCGTTGCGCGGGGAGACCTCGTCGGCCCACTTCGTGCGCAGTTCGTACGTCGACCGGTTGGCACCGCTGCTCCAGAAGGACTTGACAACGTTGCCGTCCTTTCCGGCCAGGCCGCCCGCGCCGTCGTAGCGGACGTCGGCGAGGCCGGACGCGGTGCCGTCCTTGTTGCCGACCACGGGCTGTTCCAGGGTGATCAGGAGCGTCTTGGGGTCGGCGGGGTCCAGCCGGGCCGCGCCGAGCGGCCAGGTGGCGCCGCCGATCACGGCGTCGATGTGGTCGGTGAGGTCCGCCGGGGGAGCGGCGAGGGGCTGCGCGAAGTCGAGCCGCAGCGTGCGGCCGTCCGTGCGGACGGCGGTGGCGGTGGCGCCGTCGTAGTCGTAGCCGTCGGGCAGCCGCAGCGCGGACGACGGGACGGCGGTCTTGGTGCCACCGGGCGGGGTCCAGCGCAGGTGGAGGTTGGAGCCCCCGTAGTGCTCGAAGTACTCGACCTTGATGTCGTAGGCCTTGCCGGCGGTCAACTCGACCGGGGCGCCGGTCTGTTCGCGGTCCCAGTCGTCGACCCAGTGGTCGATGACCAGGGTGTCGCCGACCCAGAGGCGGAAGCCGTTGTCGCCGGTGATCGAGAAGGTGGTGGGGCCGGTCTTCTCCGGCACGATCCGGCCGGTCCAGCGGACGCTGACGTCGTCCGACTGCCCGGTGGCGAAGTTCAGGCGCGGCTCCAGGGTGTCGAAGTCGAGGTTCGGGTCCAGTCCGGTCGCCTTGAGCTGGTGGAAGTCGAAGGCGCCGGGGGCGGACTGGGTGTAGTACTCGCCCTTGAGGCCATGGACCTCGACGGGGTCGTCGGCCGCGTGCGCGACGGGTGTCGCGGCGAGTCCCGCGGCGCCCAGGGCTGCGGCGAGCAGCAGGGCGAGGCGTTGCCTGAGGGGTTTGGTGCGCACGGATCCTCCTTGGCTGAGGAAGGGTGGCGGCTCGTTGCTTCAGTCTGTACAACGTTGGAAGGAACGGCAGTTGGCATGAGAGCACGGCTCCCGGCCGCTGTCCAGGGGCAGAGCACAGGCTCCGAGGACGCGGCGCCCATCGACGCTGAGGAGATCCCTTGCGGGTCAGCCTGAAGGACGTGGCGGAACGCGCAGGCGTTTCGATCAAGACGGTGTCCAACGTGGTGAACAACTATCCGCACGTCACCCCGGCGATGCGGGCCCGGGTGCAGTCGGCCATCGACGAGCTCGGCTACCGGCCCAACCTGACCGCGCGTCATCTGCGCAAGGGGCGTACGGGGATCATCGCGCTGGCCGTTCCCGAGCTCGGCAACCCCTACTTCGCGGAGCTGGCCGGGGCCGTGATCGACGCGGCCGCCGAGCACGAGTTCACCGTCCTGCTCGACCACACGCGCGGCGACCGCGAGCAGGAGATCCTGGTGAGCCAGGGCCTGCCGGCCCGGGTGATCGACGGGCTCATCCTCAGCCCGCTGGAGCTGGAGGCCGAGGACCTCCAGGGCCGGTCCGACGACGTGCCGCTGGTGCTGCTCGGCGAGCGGGTGTACGACCTGCCCTACGACCACATCGCGATCGACAACGTGGCCGCGGCCCGGTGCGCGGTCCGCCATCTGCTGGGCCGCGGCCGGACCCGGATCGCCTACCTGGGCGCGCGCACCGACTCCGCGAACCGGCCCGCCCACCTGCGGCTGGCCGGCTGGCGCGAGGAGCTGGCCGCGGCCGGGGTGCCGGCCCCGGACAGCCTGGTGGTGCCGGTCGGCGGCTGGGACCGCGACGACGGGGCGCGGGCGATGGCCGAGCTGCTCGACTCGGGTGTGCGCCCGGACGCCGTCTTCGCCTACAACGATCTGATCGCGATCGGGGCGATGCGGGTGCTGCACGAGCGGGGTCTGCGGGTGCCGTGGGACGTGGCGGTGGTGGGCTTCGACGACCTCGCCGAGGGGCGGTTCGGGGCCGTCACCCTGACCACGGTCTCGCCCGACAAGCAGGCGATCGCCCGGATGGCCGTGGCCTCGCTGCTGCGCAGTCTGTCGGGGCGCGAAGTGCCCGGTGGGCGCGAACTGACCGCGGAATTCAGGCTGGTTGAGCGGGAGAGCACGCTGGGGCGGCGCTGACGGGATTTCGAACGGAGGGGTTTACAGCCTCCTTCCAACGATGTAAAAACCTCACCGGAACGACGAGCACACCGAGTTGACCGCAAGAGCCAGCCTCCCCGAGAGCGCTCTCACGCGCCGGGGCCGCGCCGTTTGGGGGACTCCCATGAAGACCAACGCAGTTGCCCGTCCCGCCTTCGCACGCCACCTCCTCGCAGCAGGCCTCGTGACGAGCCTGGCGCTCGTGACCGCATGCACCAAGTCCGAGGACGACTCGGGCAAGAGCACCTCCACCGCCCAGCAGGACGACGCCGGGCAGCAGGTCGCCTCACCGAGCACCGACTCCGGACCCACCTGCACCGTCGACGCCTACGGCGGCGGCAAACTCGACCTCAAGGGCGCCACCGTAGGCTTCTCCCAGTCCGAGAAGGAGGCCAACCCCTTCCGGATCGCGGAGACCGCCTCCATCAAGGCCGAGGCCCAGAAGCGCGGCATCAAACTGCTCACCGCCAACGCGCAGTCGCAGTTCTCCAAGCAGATCAGCGACGTCCAGGACCTCATCGCCAAGGGCGCGAACCTGCTGGTCATCGCACCGCTGAACTCCGACGGCTGGGAGCCGGTGCTGCGCGCCGCGGGCGCCAAGCACATCCCGATCGTGACGATCGACCGCAAGATCAACGCCACCGCCTGCAAGGACTACGTGAGCTTCATCGGCTCCGACTTCGTCCAGCAGGGGCAGCGGGCCGCCGACCAGATGATCGAGGCGACCGGCGGCAAGGGCGAGATCGCCATCCTGCTCGGCGCGGCCGGCAACAACGTCACCACCGAACGCACCAAGGGCTTCGAGGACCGCATCAAGGAGAAGGCCCCCGGCCTGAAGATCGTGTTCCGGCAGACCGGTGAGTTCGCCCGCGAGAAGGGCCAGTCGGTCACCGAGAACCTCATCCAGTCCAAGCCCGGCATCACCGGGATCTACGCCGAGAACGACGAGATGGGCCTCGGCGCCGTCAACGCCCTCAAGGGCGCCGGGAAGAAGCCGGGCGACGTCAAGATCGTCACCATCGACGGCACCCGCAACGCCGTCCAGGCCATCGTGGACGGCTGGATCTACGGCGTCATCGAGTCCAACCCGCGCTTCGGCCCGCTCGCCTTCCAGACCCTCGACACCTTCACCCAGGGCGGCAAGGTCGGCCAGGACATCGTCATCCAGGACAGCTCCTACGCCAAGGGCAACGCCCAGACGGACCTCGGCAAGGCCTACTGACGTGCTCTCGGTGACCCGACTGTCCAAGACCTTCCCCGGCGTGCGCGCACTGTCCGACGTGGACTTCACCGCGCACGCCGGGCAGGTGCACGCCCTCGTCGGCGAGAACGGCGCCGGCAAGTCGACACTCATCAAGGTGCTCACCGGCGTCTACCGGCCCGACGCGGGCGAGGTGTCGTACGACGGCGCGCCGGTGCGCTTCGCCACCCCGCTGCAAGCCCAGCAGGCGGGCATCTCCACCATCTACCAGGAGGTCAACCTCGTCCCGCTGATGAGCGTGGCCCGCAACCTCTTCCTCGGCCGCGAACCGCGCGGCCGGCTGGGCCTGATCGACTTCGGGCGCCTGCACCGCGAGGCCGACGAGGCCCTGCGCAGGCTCGGCATCCGGGTCGACGTGCGCCGACCGCTGCGCGAACTCGGCGTCGGCGCCCAGCAGATGGTCGCCCTCGCGCGGGCCGTGGCGGTCGACGCCCGGGTCGTCATCATGGACGAGCCGACCTCCTCGCTCGAACCACGCGAGGTGGCGACCCTGTTCGGGGTGATCCGCATGCTGCGTGAGCGGGGCGTCGCGGTCATCTACGTCAGCCACCGCATGGACGAGCTGTACGAGATCTGCGACGCGGTCACCGTCCTGCGCGACGGACGCGTGGTGCACACCGGCCCGCTGGCCGGCCTCGACCGGCTGCGGCTGGTGTCCATGATGCTCGGCCGGGAGATCGGCGAGGTGCGCACGGAGGGCCTGACGAAGTTCTCCGGCTCGCACACCGCCACGGCCGAACCCGTTCTGCGCGCAGACAATTTGACGGTACGTCATCGACTGCACGACGTCTCGCTCGCACTGCGGCCGGGCGAGGTGGTGGGACTCGGCGGGCTGCTCGGCTCCGGCCGCAGCGAGACCGCGAAGGCCATCGCCGGAGCGCTGCCCACCGACGCGGGCCGGGTGAGCGTCGCCGGCACCCCGGTACGCACCGGCTCCACCGCCGCCGCGATCCGCGCCGGCATCAGCCTGCTGCCGGAGGACCGCAAGACCGAGGGCATCGTGCCGGGCCTGTCCGTACGCGAGAACATCGCGCTCGCCGCGCTGCCCACGCTCTCCCGCTTCGGCCTCGTCGACGACTCCCGCATCGACCGGATCGTCGAGACCTTCATGAAACGGCTGCGCATCAAGGCCGCCGGCCCGCACCAGAAGGTCGGCGAACTCTCCGGCGGCAACCAGCAGAAGGTACTGCTGGCCCGCTGGCTCGCCCTGCACCCCAAGGTACTGCTGCTCGACGAGCCCACCCGCGGCATCGACGTCGGCGCCAAGGCCGAGGTGCAGGCCCTCATCGACGAACTCGCCGACGACGGACTCGCCGTCCTGCTGATCTCCTCCGACACCGAGGAACTCATCGAGGGCAGCGACCGCGTGATCGTCCTCAAGGAAGGCGTGGTGGTGCGCGAACTCACCGGCGACGACGTCACCGAGGACGGCCTGATGCGCGCCCTCGCATCCGCACCCGCGGGAGGACACGATGGCTGACCTCGCACTCGCGCGCGGCACGCTGGACCGCGTGCGGCTGCTGCACCTGCTCCAGGAGTACGGCGTCTACGCGGGCGTCGTGGTGCTGCTGCTGTTCAACTTCGCCTTCACCCCGTACTTCGTGTCCACGGAGAACTTCCGCACCCAGGCCGTCCAGGTCGCCCCGGTCCTCGTCGTCGCGCTCGGCATGGCGCTGGCCATCGGCACCGAGGGCGTCGACCTGTCGGTGGGCTCGGTGATGGCCCTGTCCACCTCGCTGCTCTCCCTCTACCTCGGCTACGGGCCCTGGATCGGCGCACTGATCGCGGTGCTCGGCGGCATCGTGGTGGGTGTGGCCAACGGCGCGCTCGTCGCCTTCGTCGGCGTCCAGCCCATCGTCGCCACCCTCGCCCTCATGGTCGCCGGACGCGGCCTGGCCCTGGTGCTGCTCCCGCAGCTCAAGGACGTACGCGATCCCGGCATGGCGGCGCTCGGCTCCGGCGACGTGCTCGGCGTGCCCTACCTGGTCCTGATCGCCGCCGCGCTCGCGCTCCTGGTCGCGTTCGTGGTGCGCCGCACCACCTTCGGCCGCCAGGTGCTCGCCATCGGCGACAGCCGGCCCGCGGCCCGGCTCGCCGGACTGCCGGTCAGCAGGGTCCTCGTGGTGGTCTACGTCTGCTCCGGCGCCCTGGCCGCCGTCGCGGGCATCCTCGCCACCGCGCGCCTGACCGCGAGCGACCCCACCTCCCTGGGCACCCTGATGGAACTGTCCGCCATCACCGCCGTGGTCGTCGGCGGCACCCCGCTCAGCGGCGGACGGGTACGCATCGGCGGCACCGTCGCGGGCGCCGTACTCATCCAGCTGCTCACCACCACCCTCATCAAGCACGACCTTCCGCCGTCGTGGACCCAGATCGCCCAGGCCGTGGTGATCGTCCTCGCCGTCTACGCGGCCCGGGAACGAGGCAGGCGATGACCGTGCACACCGAGGAGGCCGGCGTGCCGGTCACGACCGACGATCCCGCCGCGGACGCGCCCGCGCGCGCGAGCCGCTCCGACCGGCTCGGCGCCTTCGCCCAGCAGCACGGCGCGCTGGTGACCCTGGTGATCGCCATGGTCGTCGCGTCCCTGAGCTTCGACACGTTCCTGACCGGCGACAACCTGGAGAACATGGCGCTGTCCTCGGCGTTCCTCGCCGTGGTCGCCCTCGGTATGACCTTCGTGATCGTCACGGGCGGGATCGACCTGTCGGTGGGCTCGCTGTTCGCCCTGGGCGGTGTGCTCGCGGCCTGGGGTTCGCAGTACGGAAGCGCGGTGGCCCTGCTGCTGCCGCTCGCCGTGTGCGGACTGATCGGCCTCGTCAACGGACTGCTCATCGCGCGGGTCCGGCTCGCCCCGTTCATCGTCACCCTCGCTGCGATGCTGGGCGCCCGCGGCCTGCTCCTGGCGATCACCGACGAAGGCTCGACGACCTATCTGGTCGACAAGCACTCCTTCTTCGCGTCCCTCGGCCAGGGCTCGCTGCTCGGTATCGGCGTGCCCGTGTGGATCACCGTGGGCCTGTTCGTGCTGGGTGCGATCGTGCTGCGGCGCAGCAGATTCGGGCAGTACGTCTACGCGGTCGGCGGCAACGAGGACGCCGGGGCCCTGATGGGCGTGCCCGTGGCGGGCACGAAGGTCGCGGTCTACACGCTGTCCGGGTTGTGCGCCGGGCTTGCGGGCGCGCTCAACGCGGCCTGGCTGGTGTCGGGCGTGACCATCCTCGGCAGCGGGATGGAACTGGAGGCGATCTCCGCCGTGGTCATCGGCGGCACCCTGCTCAGCGGCGGCTTCGGCTTCATCAGCGGCTCCCTCGTGGGTGTGCTGCTGCTGAAGGTCATCCAGAACGTCATCAACCAGATCGGCTCACTGGACTCGGCCTACCAGCAGGTCGTCAGCGGCGCCTTCCTGGCCGTGGTGGTCGTCGCGCAGACCTGGCTGGGGCGTCGGCGCCGGGTCCTGAGAGAGGCGGAGCCGCCGGGGGCGCCGCGCGG
>NZ_JBEOWS010000393.1:0-8556 GCF_040296125.1 Streptomyces sp. NPDC002265
GCCGAGCCCGTGTCGGCCCGCGAGGCGGCTGCGGGCCGCGCGCCTCGGGCCGAGCGCCGCACCGGCCCGCGACCGGCTGCGTGCTGCGCGCCGAACGCCGCGCGCCGCGCGCCTCGGGCCGAACGCTATGTAGGCCACGACCCGCTGCGGGCTGCGCGCCGTATCAAGCCGTATCGGCCCACGACCGGCCGGTGGGCCGCGGACCGTATCGGCCCACGACCCGCCGGTGGGCCGCGCGCCGGGTCAGCCCGCGAATGCCGGGTGCGGCTGTCCCTTGCCCGCTCCCGGGATCACCAGCAGGCAGCCCGCGAGTGCCGACGGCGCCGACAGGCCCGTACGGGCCGTGGTGACGTAGAGGTCGGTCAGGTCCGGGCCGCCGAAGGCGCAGGCGGTGATGCGCGGGGTCGGCAGGGAGATCACCCGGTCGAGGGTGCCGGACGGGGTGTAGCGGCGGACCGCGCCGCCGTCCCAGAGGGCCACCCACACACAGCCGTCGGCGTCGACCGTGAGGCCGTCCGGGAAGCCGGCGCCCGCCTCGATCTCCGCCAGCGTGCGGCGGTCAGTGATCCGTCCGCCGTCGTGGTCGAAGACGTCGATCCGGCGGGTCGGGCTGTCGATGTAGTACATCAGCCGGCCGTCGGGGCTCCAGCCGGTGCCGTTGCTGACCGTCACGTCGTCGAGGACCGTCTCGACCGTGCCGTCGCCGGTTATCCGGGACAGGGTGCCGCCTCCCGTGGCCTCGTCGTAGCGCATCGTGCCGGCCCACAGGGAGCCGTCGGGGGCGACGGCGGCGTCGTTGGCGCGGCGGCCGGGCACGGGGTCGTGGTGCAGCCAGCCGAGGGTGCCGTCCGGGTCGAGCAGGGCGACGCCGTCCCGGAGGTTCAGCACCAGTCCGCCGGCCGCGCGGGGCTTCACCGCGCCGACGTGCTGCGGGGTCGTACGGACCGTGCGGCGGCCGGAGGCGGGGTCGTAGGTGTGGATCCGCGAGCCCAGGATGTCCAGCCAGATCAGGCGGCCGGCCGCCGCGTCCCAGGTCGGGCCCTCGCCGAGCGTCGCCTCCGCCCGGACCGCCACCTCGTACGCCGTCATGCCACGCTCCGGTGGCCCAGGCGCTCCGACAGCTCCACGGCACCCTTGGCGGCGAGCTGCTCCAGCTCCGCCAGGCGCTCGTCGCTCCAGCGGATCATCGGCACGGAGATGGACAGCGCGGCCACCACCCGCCCGGTCCGGTCGCGCACCGGCGCGGCCACGCAGCTCACGTCCGGGTTGGACTCGCGGCTCTCCACCGCGACCCCGCGCCGGCGGATCTCCGCCAGGGCCTCGCGCAGCGCGGCCGGGGAGGTGATGCTGTTCGGGGTCATCGCGACGAGATCGGCGTCCTCGGGTACGCGCGAGTCGAGCTCGGCGTCGGGCAGCGAGGCCAGCAGCATCTTGCCGACGGAGGTGCAGTGGGCGGGGAGCCGGCGGCCGGCGGCGGACACCATGCGCACGGCGTGCGTGGAGTCGACCTTGGCGATGTAGATGACGTCGGTGCCCTCCAGGATCGCCACGTGCACGGTCTCGTCGCACGTCTCGGCGACCGACCGGGCGACCTGCTGCCCCTCGGCGGCGAGGTCGAGCTGCTCGGCGTAGCGGCTGCCGAGCTGGTACGGGCGCACCCCGAGCCGGTAGCGTCCGGGCTGACCGGGCACCGGCACGATGTACTGACGGGCGGCGAGCGTGGTGACCAGCTCGTGCACGGTGGTACGGGGCAGCTGGAGCCGGCGCACGATGTCGGGGGCGGAGAGCGTCCCGTCCCCGTCGAGGAAGAGCTCCAGAATGTCGAGAGCCCGGGTCACGGCAGGTACGAGTCGTCCCACGACCGGCCCCCTCCCTTGGTTCACTAGGTGACGGTGTTCATGACGGTGTTCACGGCGGTGTTCACGGCGGTGTTCTGCGGTGTTCACGATCGACGTTCGATATTTCAACAGTCGATCGGGATTGCGAACACAGGCTAGTCATAGTGGGGTTCCGCGGGCAATGGCCGGGACTCCCGGGAGTGCGGGCGGTGCGCGACGATGGGTGCCATGCCGTCCCCGAAGCCCCCCGCCGGCCCCTTCACCGCCGCGGACTTCCAGCTGGTCCTGCTGCGTCGCATGGCCGACCACAATCCCGGCCTGGTGGACGACGCCCGCCGGCTGCTGGGCGCCTCGCTCACCGACATGCGCGAGGCCAACAAGCGCTGGCAGGCCATGCTGCGCTCCCCGCGGGCCCGTTCCGCGGCCGCCCGCTACCGCTCGGTCCTGGGCCCGCCCGAGTCCGCCGTCGCCCGCAGGATCGGCGACCTCGACTGCGAGGCCCGGCTGTGGCCGCTGCCGCTCTGGCCCGACCTGCGCTTCGAGGTCCTCGTCGCGCCCGACGGGGTGGTGTGGAACGAGTGGCTGGTACGGGCGCCGGGCACGCCCGGCGCCGGGCTGCGCACCGTCGAGGACCTCGCCCCCTGGTCCTGCACGGTCGACGAGGCCGCCCGCGCCTTCGCCCCGGCCCGCCCGCTCCAGGGCACGGCTCCCACCCGGTGGGGACTGGCGTTCACGGCCCCCGACCGGGACGGGACGGCGCACGAGGTCGTCGCCGAGTTCACCTGGGGACTGCTCCAGCGGACCGCGACGGCCCGGCCCGCCCCGCAAGCGCCCTGAGACGCGCCCGGCCCCCGACGGCCCCACGGACCGGACCCGTCACCCCGCTTCGGTGGAGCGCTCAGGCCGACGCCAGCACCGCGTCCACCACCCGGTCCACGGACCCCGGGTGCAGGAACAGGAACAGATTCGGCTCGACGAGTTCCAGCTCCATCACCCTGGGCCGGCCGTCGTCCCCGTCCACCAGATCCACCCGCGCGTACAGCAGCCCGGGCGCGCCCGGCACGGCGGCCAGCGCCTGTTCGGCGACGGCGAGTTCCGCCGGGGTCGCGGTCCACGGCTCCAGGCCGGGGTGCGCCACCTTGTCCGCGTCGTAGGCCGTGCCGGGCGACAGCACCGCCTGCTTGCGGCTGGCGTGCAGGAACCGGCCGCCGACGTACAGCAGCGCCCGTTCGCCGCCGACGTCGATGCCGGTGACGTAGGGCTGCACCATGGCGGTGTGCCCCTCGTCGTGCATCCGGGCCAGGTGCCGCAGGGCGCTCTCGCGCTCCTCGGGCGTGTAGCGGGCGGCGAAGCGCGCACCGGCGCCCGAGGTGGGCTTGACGACGTACTCGCGGCCGTCCGGGAGGTCGGCCGGATCGCCGGGCGCGAGGTATCGGGTAGGCACGACGGGCACCCCGGCCGCCGCGAGATCCCCGAGGTAGCGCTTGTCGGCGTTCCAGCGGACGACGTCGGCGGGGTTCAGCAGCCGGGTCGCCGCGTCGCACCTGCGCACCCACGCCGCGAACTCGGCCGCGCGCCAGCTGTAGTCCCAGGTCGAGCGTATGACGACCAGGTCGAAGGCGCTCCAGTCGACGCCGGGCTCGTCCCAGGGCACGGCGACGGCCTGCGCCCCGGCCGCCCGCAGCGCCTCCACCAGGACCGGGAGGTCGCTGTCCTTGCCCGGCTCCGGGCCGGGGTCGTAGGTGGCGAGTGCGATGCGGGGCACGGCGGATTCCCTCCTGAAGGGGCGGACGAACCCACGCAGGCTAACCGGCCGCCCCGGCTGCGGAACAAGGTGTTTGACCTTCACCCTGGGGCAGCCCCCAGCATCGGTGGCAGGAAGACCGAGGGAATCCGGACGGGATGTACATGGACCTGCTGACGATCGGCGCCTTCGCGAAGGCGTCCCGGCTGTCTCCGAAGGCACTGCGGCTCTACGACGAACTGGAGCTGCTACAACCCGCGCGGGTCGACCCGGTGACCGGCTACCGCTACTACGCCCAGGCGCAGTTGGAGCAGGCGCGACTGGTGGCGTGGCTGCGGCGGCTGGGGATGCCGCTGGCCGGCATCCGCCGGGTGTGCGCCCTCGGCCCGGCGGACGCCGCCGCCGAGATCCGCGCCTACTGGGCGCGGGTCGAGGCGGAGACGGCGGCCCGGCGGGACCTCGCCGTCTTCCTCGCCGACCATCTCGCCGCGGCGGCACCCGAGCCGCCCAGGAAGGACACCGTCATGCTGGAACTGCGTTACTGCGCCCACTCCGACCGCGGCCGCGTCCGCCCCGCCAACCAGGACACCGCCTACGCGGGCACGCGGCTGCTCGCCGTGGCCGACGGCTTCGGTCCGGCGGGCGGACCGGCCGGGCGGGCCGCCGTCGCGGCGCTGAAGGCCCTGGACACCGCGGAGGTGCCCGCCGGGAGCGTGCTCAACCTGCTGGAGGACGCCGTGCAGAGCGCGACCCGCGCCGTGCACGAGGTGTCCTCGACGGACGAGACCGGTACGACCCTCACCGCCCTGCTGTGGACCGGCTCCCGGCTGGCCCTGGTGCACATAGGGGACTCGCGCGCCTATCTGCTGCGCGCCGGGGAGCTGTTCCGGATCACCCACGACCACACCCTGGTCCAGTCGATGCTCGACGAGGGCCGGCTGACGCCGGAGGAGGCCGCCGCCCACCCCCAGCGCTCCCTGCTCCTGAAGGCCCTGTCGGGCGGCGCGCCGGCCCTGCCGGACCTGCGGCTGGAGGACGCGCTGCCCGGCGACCGCTATCTGCTGTGCTCCGACGGCCTGTCCGGGGTGGTCCCCGACGACCGGATCCGGCGGCTGCTGTCCGGACACACCGGTCCCGACGACGCCGTACGAGCCCTGGTGGACGCCGCGAACGAGGCGGGCGGCCCGGACAACATCGGCTGCGTGGTCGCCGATCTGGTGACGGCAGCAGCCTGAACCACGCCAGGACGGCCGCCGATCCGATGGCGGCCTGAGCCTGAACCACGCCAGGACGCTCGCCGAACCGGTGGCGGCAGCAGCCCGGACCACGGCAGGATCGGCCGCATGTCGACCGCCGGAACGAGCGCCTACGACTCCCACCGCCACCTCCCCCCGCTCGTGGAACGGGCCGTCGCCGCCGCCCGCGCCCACGGCTTCCCGTACTCCTGCCGCCCCGAACAGGGCCGCCTGCTGCACGCCCTGGCGGGCGGCGCCCGGGGGGCCATCGGGGAGACCGGCACCGGGTTCGGGGTCGGGCTGGCCTGGCTCGCCTCCGGCGCGGGCGACGGCGTACGGCTGGTCAGCGTGGAGCGGGACCCCGAGCGGGCCCGGGTCGCCGCCGGGCTGTTCGCCCACCTGCCCGGGGTGGAGGTGCTCACCGGCGACTGGGAGCGGATCGGCGAGCGGGGTCCGTACGACCTGCTCGTGCTGGACGGCGGCGGACAGGGCAAGGGTGACGGTCCGGCGGCGGACGTGGAGCGGCTGCTGACGCCCGGCGGCACGGTCGTCGTCGACGACTTCACCCCGGCGACGACCTGGCCGCCGCTGCACGAGGGCCGCCCCGACCTGCCGCGCCGCTTCTGGCTGGAGCATCCGGCGCTGCGGTCGGTGGAACTGCGCCTGGCACCCGACCTGAGCAGCGTGGTGGGCACCCGGAGGCTGCCGGCCGCGCACGGGTGACCGGCGTCGGCCCGGGAGCGCCCGGGCGTGACCGACGTCAAGTCGTGGGCGGGGCCGGATCGGGGAGCCGCTGGTGTAGGAACGGAGGTGTTGTTCCCGGACGTGTTCCCCCACCCCCAGGAGTGCACCGCGTGACCTCCCTCTTCCCGGCCCTGACGGACGATCCGGACGGACGGACCGCCCTGCGGTTCGGCGACCGCAGCCTGACGTACGCGCAACTCGCCTCCGCCGCCGCGGCCGTCGGCGAGCGGATCCGCGGGGCGGGCCGGGTGGCCGTGTGGGCGACCCCCTCGCTGGAGACGGCCGTCGCGGTCGTGGGCGTGCTGCTGGCCGGTGCGGCTGCCGTACCGCTGAACCCCAGATCCGGCGGGAAGGAGCTCGGGCACATCCTGTCCGACAGCGCGCCGGCCCTGGTGCTGGCCGCCCCCGGCGACGAACTCCCGCCCGCCGTGGGCGGCCTGGCGCGGATCGACGTCGACGTGCGCGCGACGGGCGAGCCCGCCGCCGGTCACGCGGACGGCGAGGACCCCGCCCTGATCGTCTACACCTCCGGCACCACCGGCCCGCCCAAGGGCGCCGTCATCCCGCGCCGCGCGATCGCCGCGACCCTGGACGCGCTCGCCGACGCCTGGCAGTGGACCGGCGCCGACGTGCTGGTGCACGGGCTGCCCCTGTTCCATGTGCACGGCCTGGTGCTGGGGGTCCTGGGCCCGCTGCGCCGCGGCGGCTCGCTCCGGCATCTCGGCCGGTTCGACACCGACGGCGTGGCGCGCGAGCTGACCGACGGCGCGACCATGCTGTTCGGGGTGCCGACGATGTACCACCGCATCGCCGAGGCGCTGTCCGGCGACCCCGCGCTGGCCGGGGCGCTGGCCGGGGCCCGGCTGCTCGTCTCCGGCTCCGCCGCGCTGCCCGTGCACGACCACGAGCGGATCGCGGCGGCGACCGGCCGACGGGTGATCGAGCGGTACGGCATGACCGAGACGCTGATGAACACCAGTGTCCGGGCGGACGGCGAGGCACGGGCCGGGACCGTCGGGGTGCCGCTGCCCGGGGTCGAACTGCGGCTCGTCGAGGAGGACGGGACCGCGCTCACCGCGTACGACGGCGAGAGCGTGGGCGAGATCCAGGTGCGCGGCCCGAACCTGTTCACCGCCTACCTCGACCGGCCCGACGCCACCGCGGCCGCCTTCACCGCCGACGGCTGGTTCCGCACCGGCGACATGGCGGTGCGCGAGGCCGACGGGTACGTCCGGATCGTCGGCCGCAAGGCCACCGACCTGATCAAGAGCGGGGGTTACAAGATCGGGGCGGGTGAGATCGAGAACGCGCTCCTGGAGCATCCGGGGGTGCGCGAGGCCGCCGTCACCGGAGAGCCGGACGCCGACCTGGGCGAGCGGGTCGTCGCCTGGATCGTCCCGGCCGATCCCCGGGAGCCGCCCGCCGCCGAGGAGTTGGCGGGCCATGTGGCGGCCCGGCTCGCCCCGCACAAGCGGCCGCGGGTGGTCCGTTACCTGGACGCCCTGCCCCGCAACGACATGGGGAAGATCATGAAGCGGGCGCTGCCGTCATGACCGACGGCCGCACGGCCCGGGCGACCCTCGCGCTCGTCACCGACGACTTCACCGAACTCCCCCACCCGGCACGGGAGTCCGCACCGGCCGACGGCCCGCTCGGCTGGCCGGGCTACGACGCCTCCCGGGCCCGCGCCACGGCACGCACCGGCGAGAGCGAGTCCGTCGTCTGCGGCACCGGGCACGTCGAGGGCACCCGGGCCGTGCTGATCGCGTTCGAGTTCGGCTTCCTCGGCGGCTCGCTGGGCGAGCGCACCGGGGACCGGCTGGCGGCGGCGTACACGTATGCGCGTGAACACCGCCTGCCCGTCGTGCCGTTGGTGGCCACGGGCGGCAGCCGGATGCAGGAGGGGATGTTCGCGCTGACCCAGCTCCAGCGGGTGGCCCGGCAGTCGGCGCTCACCCGGGCGGCCGGTCTGGCGCAGATCGCCGTGCTGCGGGACCCGACCACCGGCGGCGGCTGGGCCACGCTGGGCGCGGGCGCCGACGTGGTCCTCGCGCTGCCCGGCGCCCAGGTCGGCTTCGCGGGGTCCCGGGTGCGGCCGCCGGACGCCGACCCGGCCGCGTACACGGCCGAGGCGCAGGTGGCGGCGGGCGCCGCCGACGCGGTCGTGGCGCCCGAGGAGCTGCGCGGGGTGCTCGGGCGGTGGCTGCGGCTGCTGACGGCGCCGTCGGCCGAGGCGGCACCCGTGCCGCGGGCGCTCGGCTCGGCGGATCTCCCGGCGACCGGCTGGGAGGCGGTACGGCGGGCCCGCGCGGCCCGGCGTCCGCGCGCCGCGAGCTATCTGGACGCCTACTTCACGCACCGGGTCGCGCTCGGCGGGGACCGCTGCGGCGGCCGGGACGCGGGCATGCTGTGCGGCTTCGGCGAACACGCGGGGCGGGCCGTCGCCTACGCCGCCCAGGCGGGAACGGCGACCCGTCCGGCCGGCTACCGCACCGCCGCCCGACTGGTCCGGCTCGCGGACCGGCTCGGCATACCGGTGCTGACCCTGGTGGACACCCCGGGCGCGGCCAACGACGCCGAGGCCGAGGCGCAGGGGGTGGGCGCCGCGATCGCGGACCTGTTCGGCGCGGTGGCCGCCGCCCGTACGCCGGTCACCACCCTGGTGATCGGCGAGGGCGGCTCCGGCGGCGCGCTGGCGCTGGCCGCACCCGGCAACACCTGGGCGGTGCCGGACAGTTACTTCTCGGTCATCGCGCCGGAGCCGGCGGCCGCCATCCTCAAGCGGCCGCCGCAGGACGCCGAGGCGACCGCGAACCAGCTCCGCATCCGCCCCCAGGACCTGGTGGAACTGGGCGTGATCCGGGGCGTGGTGGGCTCGGGGTAGATCCTGGCGGGCTCCCGCCGGAAAGGCGTCCCGGCGGGCCTCCTCCGGGAAGGGGTCCTTGCGGGGCCCCTCCGGGAGGCGTCCGGGCGGGCGCCCACCAGGACGGGGTCC
>NZ_JBEOWS010000394.1:0-8461 GCF_040296125.1 Streptomyces sp. NPDC002265
CTTTTCTCCCCCCCTTGGTGGGGGGGGGTGCCTTGGGGGGGGGGGGCGGGGTTTACTCGGCCGCCGCCCCCCCGCGCCGCCTCGGCGAAGGAGCGGCCGAAGCCACGCGACGCACCGGTGATGAACCAGACCTTGCTCATGAGAATCCCTTCACATTCCGGAAGCGGAACGCCGGGGGAAGCGTCCCGCCACTGCAACCAGAATACTAGACTCGTCTAAAAATCGACGAGTCCAACAAGTATGATTCCGAAAGGGAGGATCCATGAGCCTGCGGGAACGCAAGAAACTGGCCGCGTGGCGCGCCATCAGCCAGGCGGCACTGCGCCTGTTCGAGGAACAGGGCTTCGAGGCGACCACGATCGAGCAGATCGCAGCCGCCGCCAACGTGTCCCGGGCCACCTTCTTCAACTACTTCGCCAGCAAGGAAGCCGTCGTCTTCGACCAGGACCCCGAAGCCCGTGATCGCTGGCGCACCCTTCTGGAGTCCCGGAGCCCCGGCGAGTCGCTCTGGGAATCGCTGGCCGCGATCATGATCGAGGTCAATACCGGACTCCGCGAGCGCATGCCGCTCATGCGCCGCCTCAAGGCACAATCCCCGGCCCTCGCCCGGGCCAGCCAGGCGTCCGGAGAACAGCTGCGCACTGATCTCCAGACCTGGATCCTGGCTCAGATCTCCGGCGAGGACGCGATGATCGGGATCCTCCAGCTCAACGTGGCTCTCGCCGCCGCGGGCACCGCCTACCAGAGCTGGAAGACCGACGAGGACTTCGACACCTACATCGAGCGCCTGCGCACCTGCCTTGCCGTCGCAGGGGCCGGCGCCGCGTCCCCCGCTCCATGACCAAACGGAACCGGCCACCCCTGGCAGGTGAAGTACCTGACCACGCTCACGCAGAAGGTCGGGAAGGAACGCTTTGACGCCGAGTTCGCCTAGGCGATCACGGGCAGCGACCTTGCACGGTCCTGAGTATCCGGCCTATGGCCGCCCAGGCTGTTACTCGCCTCAGCAGTGTCATGATGATCGTCATCTGTGCCGTCCTGCTGGTGGATCGCCTGGCCGGCTGAGGATCCCGCCCGTCCCTCCACCCCATTACAGGCACGAAGGAAAGCACATACGTGGAAGGGCGGCCCAGTAACAGCGGAGTCCGGCGGTCCAGAAGCGTGTCCGGGACAGTTTCGACCTGCAGTGCCTGATGTCTCACCTGGGCGCGAAGCTTGCCCACATCAGGCTTGTCGTGTGCACATCATGCTCCCGGCATGTCCTGAGGAGACCCAGCAGCACGGCTACGTCCACGCCGGCGCCACCAGCGTCGTCGCCGACAGCGCTGGCGGCTACGCCACCCTCACCCCGTTCGACGAGGACTCCGAGGTCCTCACCGTTGAGTACAAGATCAACCTCCTCGCTCCAGCAGCCGGCGACCACCTCGAAGCGATCAGCACCGTTCTCAAGCCCGGACGCACCCGGACCGTCTGCCAGTTGGAGGTCTACGGCGTCCAGGCCGACGGTGCCCGGAAGCTCATCGCGAACGGCCAGCAGACCCTGATCCGCGTCAACAAGTCCGCCAAATGAGCCCACTACCCGTCTATTCCAGCCCAGGTGTCCTGGCTGAAGTGATGACAACACCCTGACCACCCCAAGGCCCCGCGGAAGAAGCCGATCTCGCGACGTGGTCAACCACGCTGGTTGAGGGCACGGGTCAGATCCCGGTTGGCTGCCCGTGCAGCGTCAAGTTCGGCTTGGCGGTCGTCCAGGGAGCGGGTCAAATCGACGGCACGCTGTTCGAGGTGCGTGATGCGCGACTGCAGTTCAGTGACATCGGTTGGCGCCGCTATGCCGGAGGCGCGCCAAGCGTCCTCTCCCAGGACCTTGGACAGGCGGGCTTCAAGTTGATCGATCCGTGCAGCCATGCGAGTGCTGCGCGCGTTGGCATTGGCGAGGTCGGCCAGGAGGGATGCCCGGGTGGCTCCGGGGCCGTCGGCGTGAGGCGTGGCGGGTTCACGGGCGGCGATGTGGAGGGTGTCGAGCAGGTCGCGGTGACGGTAGAGGAATGTCCGGTCGACGGCAGCGGCGCGAGCGATCGCGGAAGCGGTCAGCGGGGTTCCATCGCGTTGCGCGGCGCTGATGGCTGCGGCCACGCGGCTGCGGCGGCGGTCGGTGCCGGCCTGGCGGCCTTCTTGCATCGAGGCAGTCACGGCAGAGTCCTTACGGGGCGGACGTCGGGGAGCGGCTGGCCGACGCGGGGCATGCCGAGGTGGACGGTGCGGGTGCTGCGGACCACGGCGATGGCCTGGTCGATCTGGGCGCGGTCCTCGGCGGTGAGATTGTCCAGGTCGCCGCTGACGCGGTCGATGAGCCGACGCACGCGCTGGATCTCTTCTGCGGCAGGCATGGCCTGCGCGCGGGCCCAGTCGTCGGCTTCGAAGGCTGACATGAGACGTTCGCGGCTGCGCAGCAGGTCGGCCAGATGGGCCTGGAGGTCGGGGAGGTAGGAGACGTCGGTGGAATAGTGCTCGCAGCCGAGACAGCGAAACCGCAGGGGACAGGCGTGGCCGCCCGCGGCGACGTTGGACGGTTCACGGCAGACGCCGTAGGGGACGGCCACCTCGCCGATCGCGCGGCGGACATGCTCGGAGTCGAGCAGGCTCTGCGCGGTGCGCCAGACCCGGTTGCCGTGCCGGTCGAACTGCAGGGCGGTGACCCGGTCGACGGCCTCGCGTCGGCGTTCCTCGCCGACGCGGTAGTAGCCCATGGTGGTGTGGACCAGTCGGTGGTCCATCAGTTCCTTGAGAACGTCGACGGGGACTCCGGCGTCGGCGTGGCGCTGGGCGTAGCAGTGGCGGTAGGCGTAAGGGAAGATCCGGGTCTTGTCGAACGGCACCAGCTGAGTCAGGCGGGCATCGTCGGCGCTGACGACGACAGGCACGAGGAGGTCGGGCAGGGAATTCACCCAGGCCCGGTGGTAAGAGGAGATCTCTGCGAGAGGTTTGGTGCCTTCCGGGTTGACCTTGGGACGCGGCAGGAGCCGCAGCCGGGCGGGGTCAACGGCGGGGAAGCGTGCCCGGACGCGCTGCTGTTGGTGTCGGATGGTTGCGGCCGTCTCGGTTCCGATCGGCAGGCGCCGCCCGAGGCGGTATGCCTTGTGGTTGTCGTAGACCAGGATGTCGGAGCCGTCGGGGTCCTGTTCCAGGCAGTTGAGGGGAAGGGTGTTGATCTCGTCGGGGCGTCGCCCGGTGTCGATGAGCAGCTCTGTTGCAACCCGGACCTCAGTGCTGCTCATGGTCTCCAACTCGTCGAGGTGTGCGCACAGCGCACGCATCACCTCGTCCGGGAGGTCGCGGCCGGCCTCGGTGTCCTCGGGCTCGTCGGGCATGTCCTCGGGCAGGATCGCGAAGTCGACCGGCATCCCCGCCAACAGCCTTCCGGGCGCGGTGAGGCCAAGGGTGCGGAAGCGGTGCAGGACCCGGCGGGCGTATCGGGTGAAGGCCAGGCGTCGTCGGGGCGTGATCTGCCCGGTCGAGGTGAAGTAGCCCATGCGGTTGGTGAACGCGAGGATGTCGCTGCGGCCCCAGGCCGCGGGCACCCTGCCATGGTCTGCACGCTGCACCCGCAGGCTTTCCGAGAGCATGCCCATGGCCGCAATGACCGCGCGGGCGTGCTGGACGGCGTTCTTGTTCCGGCGCCGGGGCAGGTCGTCGTACACCCAGATTTTCATCGCCTCCCGCAGTGGTTCCTGCAGGATGGGGGCGAAGGAGATGTGGCCCGACAGGCCGAAGACCACCATGTCCCAGCGGTCCTTGAGGCGTTCGGTCTCCGGCGTCATGTTCAGCAGCTGCAACTCCCGTTGCCAGGCCCGGATCATCGTGACCTGCTCGCGGCTGTGCCCGTGAGCAGCCGGATCCGTCACCTCCACAAGTTCCTGTACCTGGTGCAGCCGCAGCCGGTCGTACAGCTGGCGCAGGCACTCGGGCCGGGACTTGAACCCTTGCCGGGTGCGAACCCACAGGCCGAAAAGGAGTTCTGCGACGAGGCGGTCGGGCAGCCCGCGCAGGCTAGCCTCTCGCGTGGTGCAGATCGCCTTGTCCGTCCGGCGCCAGTGCGCCTCGTCAAACCCGGGCACATTACGGGCCCGGTAGAAGCGGTTGAGGTGCGCCTTGCAGTACGGAGGAGTGCGGGCGGTGCGGTCGAGATAGCACGCGGCGACCTCGCACGATCCGAGCCGGACAAGCCCGGTGACACTCGGATGGCCAAGGAACTCCTCCAAAGCCAACGTACGCAGCCCGACCGTGGTGTGCTGAACACGGTGCGCGTCACACAGCAGGCCGGCAACGGTGAGGCGGGGCCGCTCGCACCCTTGCACCGCGCACGGCACCTGGCCAACTCCACGGCTTTCTGCCTTCGTTACGAGGAGGAATTCCTCCAGCGGGAGGTTGGACTTGCTCCACCGCAGCATGCAGCCGCCGCACATCGGCCGCGTCAGAACAGTGATCGCCAGAGGGCATCCCGGCACGGGGCAATCCGGCAGACCGATCACCGGATGCTGTCGGGGCCACGTGACCACCCGCCGATCCCAGTCCCACCCCAGCAAAACCAGGAAGTCCTCGTCCACCGCCCGGAGGATCTCTGCCAGCCGCTTATCGGCCGCCAGCGTCTCGTAAGCCGGCGGGATCGCTGCACGCGCGCCCGTCACCGTTCCACCTCCGGGCCGCCGCGCCCGCGCGGCGAGGGCACCCGGTCAACTGCGGCCCGCACACGCTGCGGATCCGGAAACACGTACGGCCCCTGCGAGTCGAGACTCCTCTGCCCAAGCACCGCGGCCACTTCATCCGGAGCACCGCCTGCATCGGCGACGTTCGACGCGAACGCGCGGCGCGCCATGTGCGCGCCCACCCTCCTGTCCAGCCCGGCCCGGCAGCTCAGCCGTTCCAACAGCTCCCCGATCGCCTCCGGGGACATCGGCTCACCCAGTGGGGCCCGGAACAGGTTCACCAGCAGGAAGTCACTCCCACCCGACCCCAGCAGCCGGTAACGCTCCTCGTAGTAGAGGTCGAGCGCGGACACCACCAGGAAGTCCAGCGGCGCCACCCACGCGTGCCGCGACTTCGACCATGCCCCGTTCTCGTTCTCCCGTCGTCGCACGTGCACATGGGCACCCGGGTAGTCGCAGCCCAGCGCACGGGAGTCCGGCAGCAGATGCATATCGCTGCGCCGCAGCCCGGCCGCTTGGCCGCGGCGCAGCCCGACCCTGCTCACGAGCAGGACGACGAGCCGGTCCCGTGCGCTGTGGCACGCGCCGAACATGGCCACCAACTCGGTGTCCGCGGCCCGGTCTACCCGCGTCTCCGGCTCGCGCAACGAGTGCACCGGCCGCAGCCGGTAGAACAGGCCGCCGTCCTCACCCTGCGCCTCCGCCGGAAGGTCCCGGCTGTCGGCAAGCTCGTAGATCTGCCCGAGCACCGACCTGGGCGCCTCGCCCACCGACACGGCGTACGACAGCAGGCCCCGTACCGCCACTAGGACGCGGTTGATCCGCCGCTCGCCGCGCACCGGCTTCGCTCCCGGCCCGGGCTGAACAACCGGGGCCCCATCCGGCCGGGGCGCCGGGGTGTACTTCAGCCAGACCATGAACAGCCCGAGGTCCTGGCCGGCCGCCGTCCACTCTCGATGCGTCGACTGGCACCAGCGCAGGTAGAGCGCGACACCGCCGGCGTATGACTTCGTCGTCAGCTCCGCCCGGTCGCGCCCAAACCGCAGATTCCGAAGCCACCGATCAGCTGCAGGGACGGCCTCCAGGTCGTCGTCAAGGACCGTCCAGTACGTCTGCCCGGACGGCATCACCACGGGGAACGCCCGCATCCGTATCTCCTGCCACGAGTTGTGCAACAACCCGCCGCAGAGCCACACCCCCCGAGAACGAGTCCCAGGAGCTCAACGACCCCACCTCACCCCACGTCACGCCACATCCGGCCCCGCCCCAGAGAAAGCGGGAGGCCGCCGTCGCCGTACTTGTGGGTGGTGCGCTGGCTTCTCTGCACTTCACCTGAACGGGCGGCGAGGGGATTCGACTGGGGCGTGTTGCTAGGAGGCTTCCGGGGTGGAGTCCGTATTCGGCTAGCCACCCGAGCAACTCGTGGCGGGATGCCTGGACGAGGCGTCCTCCGGTGAAGCAGGTGTCGTCGGTGACCTCTGCGACGCACTCGACCGGGGGAACAAAGGACTCTGCCTCGTCGTCTGCAGCGAACTCGGCTTCTGCGAGTATGAGGCCATGCAAGTGGCCGTCGAAGACGTCGACACCCAAGGGAGGAACGCTGAAACGGGTCTTCGACAGCAGGGCGGCCGGCAGCGACGCGATCACGTCGTACTCGGCTGGCGACAAGTACGTGTTCGTGATCAGGCCCTGGATGGCCCCGGGCTGAGAGATCGGGACTTTCTGGGTGAGCTTGAGCTCGCAGCGGCCATCCGAGAAGTCGGCCCGACGCAGCCGTAAGCGCGTTCCTGTCACATACCGGTCGTTGATCACGCGGCTGACGGTCACCGCCGACGGTGCTGGTGGCTCGGCCAGCAGGAACCGCCTCTCCCGTTCGACGCGTGCGTACTTGCCTGGGTGAACCGCCTGGCCTTCAATCCCACCTCTTTTGTCCATCATGAGGACAGCCTCTCAGCCGCGAGGGCGCGGAAACTCAAGGTCAACAGTGGTTCGTCGTCGTGAGCGGATGGCGTCGGCTTGCTTGGTCCGCAGGAAGGTCAAGGTCAGGTCGATGCCCTCGATCTCCCCGAGCCACTGTTTCTCTTCCGCACGCTTCCGCCGCATGATCAGGTCTTTCTCCAGTTCGTCGAGGCGGGGAAGCATCTTCGGGTTGATCTGGAGCATCGGGCATCGGAAGCATGCGTGCTCGTGCTGACAGGTGTGCCATAGGGGCGAGCGCAGTTGCCGAGGAGTAATCGTCAAGACCTGTGGACCGGCTGATTAGAAGAAGCCGATCGTGTCCTTGAGGAGACGAAGGGTTTTTGCGCGGTATGTGGCACTGTCACGCCAAGTCTTCTCTGCCTGCACGCTGGCGATCGTGACGCCTGCCCTCCCGGCCGAGTTCTCCGCGGGCTTCAGGTGGCCGCAGGCGATGAGTGCGCCGCCGCGAAAGACGGCGATGCCCAGTTGGCGGGCGGCCTGGGGCTGGGACAACCAGGCGTCGTCCGGTATCTGGGGAACCCGCAGGAGCTTGGGGTAGCGGCGCTCGTCTCGCGATGTCATCAGGCGGCCCTCGCTTCGGAGCGTTCGACGAGGTGACCGTTCTCGAAGCGTGCTCCGGCGCGGACGAGAGCGACGAGCTTGGGTGCGGTGATCGCGCGCCAGCGGGCCTGGGCGGCCTCGACGAGCTTGAACACCATAGCCAGGGCCGAGGCCGGGCTGCCGGCGCCGCGGGTGACCTTGGTCCGGAGCTTCACGGTGCTGAAGGTGCTCTCGATGGGATTTGTCGTGCGCAGGTGCACCCAGTGCTCGGCCGGAAAGTCGTAGAACGCGAGGAGCTCGTTGGCCTCGCCGGTGACCTTCATGGCCGCCTTCGGCCACTTGACGCCGTAGGCGCGCTCGAAGCCCTTGATCGCCTTCTCGGCGTGGTCGCGGTCCTCGGCGTTGTACATCTCCTGCAGGGCTTTCTTCGCACCGGGCTGAGCCGACTTCGGTAGCGCGTTCATGACATTGCGGATCTTGTGAACCCAGCACCTTTGGTGCCTGGCCTGCGGAAATATCTCTGCGAGGGCTCTCCATAGGCCCATCGCGCCGTCACCGACTACGAGTTCGGGATCGCGCATGCCGCGTCGGCGGCAGTCACGCAGCAGATCCGCCCACGACTCGGTCGATTCACGCAGCCCCTCGGCCAGCGCGATGAGTTCCTTGCGGCCGTCGGGGCGCACGCCCATGAGGACCAGGACGCAGGAGTGGGCCTGGCCGAGGCGGACCTTGGGGTGGACGCCGTCGGCCCACACGTAGACGTAGTCCGAATCCGACAGGTCGCGGGCCTGGAAGGCAGTGTGGTCGTCGGTCCACTGCTTCGTCAGCCGGGTCACCGTCGCAGGCGAGAGGCCGGCCGAGGAGCCCAGGAACTGCTCCATCGCGGACACGAAATCCCCGGAGGACAGTCCGTGGAGGTAGAGCAGGGGCAGGACCTCGCTGATCTTCGGGGACTTGCGGCACCACGGCGCGTGGATCTTCGACGAGAACCGCTTTCGCTCACCGGTCTCCACGTCGACGCGCCTGTCGTTCACGCGGGGCGCCTTCACCGCGACTGGCCCGGCGGCGGTGGTCACCGACCGTTCGCGATGATGACCGTTGCGGACCACCAGACGGCGGCCCATCTCGTCCCGCTCGTCGGCTAAGACGCCGTTTCTTTTGGCTTGATCGTTCGTTGAACCGTGCATGACGGATCTGGTCGCGCGTTTGGTGCCCGATGAGTTGTGGGTGTTGTT
>NZ_JBEOWS010000395.1:0-8457 GCF_040296125.1 Streptomyces sp. NPDC002265
GCGGGGCCACTCCGGCTGCCGCGAAAGCCCCGAAGCCCCGTGCGCCGGCGGGCCCGGCCCGCCAGCGCGCGGCGTGATCTGCGTGCTGTCACCCCTGCGGCGCTTCACGTCACGCCGCCGCCGGTACCGTCGGGCAGCCGCCGGTCGCGAGCCTGGACCGGACATCTCGTGGACCCGTACGACGTCGTGCGGGCGGGCGGGCAGTGCCCGACGGCCCGGCGGTGTGCGGAACCACGGGCCGCAGCCGGACCGCGACGGCGAACGCGCCGGCCGGCACCGCCTGCCCGGCACGGCTACCGGACCGCCTGCCCGACCAGCTGCTGCTGCGGCGGATCGCTGCGAGCGCGGGGTGCCCGGGAACACGGCTTTGGGGCACGTCGCCGCACACGCCGAGCAGACACCTCTGGGCACCGCGCGCCGTTCGCACCTGCGCCTGCGACGGCATGCGAGCCGACAGGCTTCGGCCGGGTCAGGCGCCGGTGCCGAGTGCCTTCCGGAGTACGGCGACGGCCTGAGCGACGGCCGCGCGGGCCGGCGCTGTCGCCGACAGCGCGTTGAGCACGGCGAAGTCGTGCACGGTCCCGGCGTAGCGGGTCGCGGTGACCGCGACGCCCGCGGCTCGCAGTTTCTCGGCGTAGGCCTCGCCCTCGTCTCTGAGCACGTCGGCTTCCGCGGTGATGACGAGCGCCGCGGGCAGACCGGTGAGCTGCTGTTCGGTGGCGCGCAGCGGGCTGGCCGTGGCCTGCGCGCGCCGGCCTTCGTCACTGGTGTACTGATCCCAGAACCACTGCATGGAGTCACGGCGCAGGAAGCGGCTTTCGGCGAACTCGCGGTAGGAGGGGGTGTCGAAGTCCGCGTCGGTGACGGGACACAAGAGCACCTGATGGGTGAAGGAGACTCCCCCGCGCTCCTTGGCCAGCAGCGTCAGGGCGGCGGCGATGTTGCCGCCCGCCGAGTCGCCGGCGACGGCCAGCCGGGAGGGGTCGAGGCCGCACTCGCCGCGCTGCCTGCTCACCCAGCGCGCCACCGCGTAGCACTCTTCGAGCGCCTGCGGGTAGCGCGCCTCGGGAGAGAGCGTGTACTCCGGGAAGACCAATGCGGCCTGCACGCCCGTCGCCAGCTCGCCCACCAGCCGGTGGTGCGTGCGTGCGCTGCCGAAGACCCAGCCGCCGCCGTGCACGTACAAGATCACAGGCAACGGCCCGTCGGCTCCGCGGGGGCGCACGATGCGCACAGGAACACTGCCCCGGGGCCCGCCGGAGACGGCGACCCAGCGTTCGTCCACCTCGGACGCACTGTGCAACCCTGCAGCCTGCAGGCTCTCCCATGCCCTGCGGCCCGACGCCGGTCCCAGATCGAGCAGGGAAGACGGAGCAGCACTCGCCGCGGCGAACTCTCGGGCTGCAGGTTCGAGGACCGGCTCCGACGAAGAGGCACAGTCAGGCATGACGTTTCCTTTGTGGGGGGCAACAGGCCGCGTGCGGTGCTCGGGGACCGGCCCCGGCCAGGGCGCGGCTGCCCGCCGCTGCCCCGGAGCCGCCGCTGCGCACAGACACTGCCTGCGATCCAACCCGTGCCGCAGCGCCGGGGCATCAGTCAGGTGACTGTGAACCGCGGACGGACCCGGGGCGGCCCTGAGGGCAGGCCGTGAGCACAGCCGCATCGGGAGGCGGCCCCCTCGGCCCTGCGCCTGAACGGCGCGAGCGGCCTCTCGCGCTGCCGGGAGGGTGGCCGCTGCGTGAAAGCCGCCGGCCGCCCGGACGAGGCCGTGGCCGGCTGCCGGACCACGAAGGGGGTTACCGGCACCGGCGATGCCGGGCATCTGCCGGAGCGACACCCATATGTAAAATTAAAGCGTGCGCAATATAATTGTTCACGTGAAACTTTTGGTGTAGTTTGAGGTCAGGACAATCACGCGGACGGAGCGAGATGCGATGAAGACGGACGAGACGGGAGTGCGGCATCCAGCGGTGGCGGAGGACCAGGCCAGCCTGCTGCTGGACGACCAGATGTGCTTCGCGCTCTATGCGGCCCAGCGGGCCATGACCAACCGCTACCGCCCCCTGCTGGAGGAGTTCGGCCTGACCTACCCCCAGTACCTGGTGATGCTGGTGCTGTGGGAACACGGTGCGCTGCCCATCAAGGACCTGGGCAGGCGGCTGCAGCTCGACTACGGGACCCTGACCCCGCTGCTGAAGCGTCTGCAGACGCACGGCCTGATCCTGCGCGAACGCCAGGCAGGCGACGAGCGGGCGGTGCGGATCAGCCTCACCGAACAGGGTTCGCACCTGCGCGAGCGCGTTCGCGTCGTCCCCGCCGCCGTCGGAAAGGCCGTGGGCCTGACCGCGAGGGAAGTCGCGCAGATCAAGGCCGCCATGGAGCGCCTGACAACAAACGTGACCGCGGGCCGGTAGTCACGGGCCTGCACCCGTGCAGGGCGTGCCGCGCCGGGGCGAAGCAGCGCGGACCCGGCACGTGCGGGCAGCTGCGCACCCGCCTCGTTGTCCGCACCGCCGACGCGTGGCACCCGCGTACCCCCTCTCGGCGACGCCGGCCCGGCACACCGGCGCCCGTCGCCGACACCGGTCCGCATGGGCCGCAGGCGTGGCCGCAGACTGCGGGTGCCGCACCGGGTCGGCCAGGCCGCCTCGGCAGCGGAGCCCGTTATGCACTAACGCATAATGGGCTTTGTGGTAGCACCATACGGGTTCAGTGGGCAGGGTGCGGCGGAGATCGCGGCGAGCATCGAGGAAGCGATCGGGCGGGGTGTGCTGGCGCCCGGCGCCGTCCTGCCGCCCCACCGGGAACTCGCGGCCGAGCTCGCGGTGAATCCCAACACCGTCGCGGCGGCCTACCGGCGCCTGCGGGACCGCGGCGTGATCGAGACCGCGGGTCGGCGCGGCAGCCGGGTACGGCCCCGCCCGGTCACCACCGTGCACGATGCGCTCGGACCCCAGCTGCCCCCCGGGGTACGCGATGTGTCCACCGGCAACCCGGACACCGCCCTGCTGCCCCCGCTCGGCAAGGCGCTGGCCGAGGCCGCAGAGCGCCATGCGGCGCAGCCGGTGCTCTACGGCCAGGCGCCCCTCGGCAGTGAACTGAGCCGGCTCGCCCGGGCCGCCTTCGACGCAGACAAGGTCCCCGAGGGGCCTGTCGGGCTGACTTCCGGCGCGCTCGACGCCATCGAACGCGCCCTCGTCGCGCATCTGCGGCCCGGCGACACGGTGGCCGTGGAGGACCCCGGCTGGGCCAGCCTCTTCGACCTCCTGCCCGGACTCGGGCTGCGGCCGGCCCCGGTCGCCGTCGACGACGAAGGTCCTGTGCCGCACCACGTGGAGACAGCACTACGGCAGGGGGCGCGGGCCCTCATCGTCACCGACCGGGGCCAGAACCCGACCGGCGCCGCCCTGTCCTCGGCACGCGCCCGGGAACTGCGCGCCGTCCTCGACGACCACCCGAAGGTCCTCGTCATCGAGGACGACCACGCCTACGGACTGTCCGAACTGCCGCTGCACCCGCTCGCCGGCAGCACCCGGCACTGGATGCTGGTGCGCTCGACGGCCAAGGCCTACGGGCCCGACCTGCGCATGGCCGTCCTGACCGGCGACCCCGTCACCGTCGACCGGGTGGGCGGCCGCCACCGCCTGGGCCCCGGCTGGGTCAGCCACCTGCTGCAGGACACCGTCACCCACCTGTGGCGCACCCGGGCGCTGGACATCTTGGCCGTATCCGCCTCCTACGCCGCCCGCCGCGACGGCCTCGTGCAGGCTCTGGCCGAGCGCGGCGTCCCCGCTCACGGGCGCAGCGGCATGAACGTCTGGGTACCGGTTGCGGACGAGACCGCGGCCGTGACCCGGCTGCTGCAGTCCGGCTGGGCCGTTGCTCCCGGTGCGCGCTTTCGCCTGCGCAGCGCTGCCGGTGTCCGGGTGACCATCTCGCCGCTCGCCGTCCAGGACCTGCCCGCTCTCGCCGACGCCGTCGCCGCCGCGGTCCGTCCCCATCGCACCGTGCGGTTCGGCTGACACCGCACCCACCCGCCAGACCGGCGGCGCACCCCGCCGGGGTCCTGTCCGCCGTGCCCGCCCCTGGCCGCCCGCAGGTCCTCGGGATCCATACGGTGTTGCCGGGACACGTCGCGCCGTTCGGCATCCGCCCGGCGGGTGGGGCCGAAGCGGCCGGCACCGGCCGGCGCCCCTGCGGCGGCTGTTTCCGGGCCGCTCCGGGCCGTCACAGATCCAGCAGGGCCTGCTCGACGACCTCGGTCAGGGCAGGGTGGATGTAGAGCACGTCCCGGGCCACCTGGTCGACGGTCAGGCCCAGGGACATGGCCTGGATCAGCGGCTGGACGAGCGTGGCGGCCTGGGGGCCGATGATGTGGGCGCCCAGGAGCGTGCGCTCGGCGGGGTCCGCGAGGACTTTGGCGAAGCTGGTGGTGTCTTCCAGCGCCCACCCGTAGGCGGTTTTTCTGCGCGTAGTCGCGCACGCTCACCAGGTGGGGCGTTCCACGGCGGCGTGCCTGCTGTTCCGTCAGGCCGACACCGGCGATCTGCGGGCTGGTGAACACGGCGTGCGGGGCGACGGCGCGATCGAGGGTGCGGACGTCGTCGGGGTGCACGATGTTGTGCCGCACAATCCGGGATTCGGCGTTCGCCATGTGCTTGAGCTGGAAGTGGTTCACGGCGTCACCCAGGGCCCAGACCCCGGGTACCGAGGTGCGATAGGCGTCGTCGGTCACGACGTGGCCGTGCTCGTCTAGCTCGAGGCCGCCGGCCGCGGCGTCCAGCCGGTCGGTGTTGGGCCTGCGGCCGACACAGACCAGCAGCGCGGCCGCCTCGACGACGTGCTCGCCGTCCGGGCACTGCACGGTGAGCGCCACGCCGTCGCCCTGTGGTGCGACGCGGGTGGCTGTGGCGTCGAGCAGGACGCGTTGGCGTCGGGAGACGAGTTCGGTGAAGCGTGCCGAAATCTGGTCGTCCTCGGCCATCAGCAGGCGTGGCCCGCGCTGCACGATCGTGACGTCGGCGCCGAAGGCACTGAAGACATGGCCGAACTCGGCCGCAATGAAGCCGCCGCCGAGCACCGCCAGGGATTCGGGTACGGCATCGATCCGCATGACGGTGTCGGACGTGTGATAGGCCACGGTGGCCAGTCCGGGCAGGTCCGGGACCACCGGGCGTGAGCCGACCGCGACGACGAAGGTATCGGCGGTGATCTGCTCGCTTCCCGCCCGGAGCACCTTCGGGGCGATGAACCGCCCCTCCTCGGCGTACACGTCGATGCCGTTGCTGCGGCGGTAATCCAGCGCGCTGTCGTGCAGGGGATCGATGTGCTGGAAGACGCGGTCGCGGATCGCCTTCCAGTCGACCGGCTCGACGCTCGCACGCACACCGAGACGCCTTGCTTCCTGCGCTTCGACGACCGCGTCGGCGGCGATGACGAACATCTTGCTCGGGATGCACCCCCGGTTCAGGCACGTGCCGCCGAACCGGCCCGGTTCCACGATGGCCACGCGCCGGGAAGAGGATTCCTCCGTCAGCAGCATGTTGCCACTGCCCGCTCCCAGGATGACGAGGTCGTAGTGCCGCATACCCGTCCACCTTCCGCCGGCCTGATGTCGATCCGCGGCGCATGGTCGTCAGCGCATCATCCCCGTTCCATGTCATTTTGGACGGATTGGACGGTTTGCACCAACAGCCCGCGGTCACAGCGGGAGAGGTTCGCCTGCTGCCCGGGTCGGTCCGCCGCCGCATGCGCGCTGTGCGGCGCACCGTCCGGATCACTTTGGGCAGACAGCGGCGGTGATGCCGCCGGCAGAAGGCCGGCGCAGCAAATCCGCTCCCCGCCCTGCGCCGCGCGCCCGGCAAACCTAGGAACACAGCCACCAGCCTCTCCCCACGACCCTGCAGCACCCTCGGCGGCCGGCCGGCGACAGCCCACCCAGCCCGCGGCCGCCCCCGCAGCAAACGACGACGGCGAACACCTTGACAGTGCCGCCCGCGGGCGCGCCGGCGCCAGCGCATGCCCGGCGTGCGACTGTTCGCACAGGCCGTCGGCGCCGGCGAAGGAATGCCGACCGCAGACCATGCCGTTAAGGCTCAGAGCGGGCCCGAAGGCCATCGCGGGCGGCGGCCCCGGCGCTGCCCGGCGGCCCATTTTCCGCACGCCGAGGGGGCGTGCGGGACATGCCGGAACCGGATGACACAAGGGCCCGGCTCGCTCCGCACATCGCAGGAGGGGGGTCCGACGTCTCGAAAGGGGCACCATGCTTCGCCCGTACTCATGCCTTTCCGCCGCCGGGCGGCCTGTCCCGTGCACACGGTCGCTGTCGCTGGAGCTGGACTGGATCATCTCGCCGTCGCTGCGCATCCCGATGACGGCGACCTTCCACTACACCGAGGCCGACCCCCTCGTGGTGCGACTGGAACTGCCCGCACCCCAGGACCCGACAGGCCCGGCCGTCACCTGGATGATCTCCCGCGACCTGATGTTCGACGGCACGGAAGAGCCCAGCGGCATAGGGGACGTGCGGCTGTGGCCCTCAGCCGCCGGCACCGGCCGGGTCCTGCACATGAGGCTGGAGGTATCCACCCTGTCGTGCCTGCTTCAGATGGACCTGGCCCGGATCCAGGACTGGCTGCTGGACACCTTCGAACTCGTCCACCCCGGCACCGAACTCGACTCGGCCGACTGGGACTCCCTCGCCACCCTGGCCGACGGCACGGAGGACCCGCCCCGCCGCTGAGCAAGACCGCCGCCCCGCGAACGGGCGGAAAGCCGCCGGCCCCAGGCCACTCCCCGCCGCGTGCAGGGCAGCCGGCCCGCGGTGCCTCACACGGCGGGAAAACCCCGGGGCGGGACGGCGCGGGCCGCCCCCTCCCCCCAGGACAGGCCGGGTACCGCCACAGAGCACACGATTACCGCGCCCACAATCTAATTGCATCAGCGGGTATTTTGGGCTAGAATGCGATGACGTGATCGATCGATTCGGGAGAGGGGTTGCGATGAGCACCGCCGAGGCAGTTCACCAGAACACCGGGAGCGAAGACAGCGCCAGCCTGCTCCTCGAGGACCAGATGTGCTTCGCGCTGTACACGGCGCAGCGGGCGATGACCAACCGCTACCGCCCCCTGCTGGAGCAGTTCGACCTGACCTACCCCCAGTACCTGGTCATGCTCGCACTGTGGCAGCACGGAGCCCTGCCCATCAAGAAGCTCGGCGCCCTGCTGTCGCTGGACTACGGGACCCTGACCCCGCTGCTCAAGCGCCTGCAGACACACGGACTGATCAGCCGCGAACGCCAGGTGGACGACGAGCGCACGGTGCAGATCGCCCTCACCGAGGAGGGAACCGCACTGCGCGAGCGCATCCGCGTCGTCCCCGCCACCATGCAGGAGGCCTCCGGTCTGACCGCACAGGAGGCCGGAACCGCGAAGGACATCCTCGACCAGCTGCGGGCCAACCTCACCACGAGCAGCTGACACCACCGCCCAGCCTCGCCCCCGGGTCGCCTTCCTGTTGCAGGCCGCAGCGAAACAAGGCCGCGATCCGTTCACGGGTCTCGGGCCAGGCCAGGGCCGCGGCGAAGGTGTTGCGGCCGTTGAATAGGCTGTCGAGCGGGGGCAGCCAGACCTGGTTGACCAGGGTCTTCGCGGATTCGAGGGGGCGCCGGTCGAAGGAGGCGATGCTCCGTGCCAGGGTGTCGACGCATCCGTCCAGCTCGGCGTCCGGCAGGCAGCGGTTGATCCAGCCGTAGCGTTCGGCGGTGTCGGCGTCGAAGCCGTCGGAGCCCAGGATGATTTCCAGCGCGCGCCCGCGGCCGGTCAGCAGCGCAAGCCGCCCGGTACCGCCCCCGCCGGGGATGACGCCTGCACCGACCTCGGGCCGGCCCAGGACGGCGTTGTCACGGGATGCGAAGCGCATGTCGCAGGCGAGGGCGAACTCGCTGCCCACACCGCGTACACGGCCGCGGATCTTTGCGATGCCCACCACCGCAGACCGGATCAGACGCAGCATGGTGCCCATGGGGACGGTGGTACCGGACGGTCATGCGGTCCGGCTCGTGCCCGCCGGCCTGCCCGTCATGTCGAAGTGGGCGAGGTAGAAGTCGGTGTTCGCGCTCTCGAACACGACGACCCGCAGGGCCGGGCTCGCCTCCATGCGCGCCAGCAGGTCCTGCAGGCCTTCTGACACCGTGTGATCGACGACGTCGAGGGGCGGATCGCCGAACGCCACCCGCCAGTAGGCGGGCGATTCCTCGATGACGTGAACAGGCCCTGCGGGCTCGGCCCAGGTCGCGTTCATTTCTGCTCCTTGCCGTGTCAGCGGACGGCCAGGCGTGGTGGCGACCTGGAAAACCGCGGGCATCGCCACCGTGCGGTCCGGCAGGCACCGGGATCACGCAAGGGGGCGGCAGGACCGGCCGGCCGGCGCACCGCTCAGAGCGGCGGCGCGCCGCCC
>NZ_JBEOWS010000396.1:0-8448 GCF_040296125.1 Streptomyces sp. NPDC002265
GAGCTGCTTCCGGGCACGACCCCTGGCGGCGCCGCCGAGCCGCCGCCGAAGCTGGTGCTCGACCTGGAGCGCCTAGTTCGAACAGGTCGTTCTGGGTCACCACCGGCTTGTTGCGCAGGGCCGACGTCGGCACGGCGAGCTCCAGCCGCGGGAACCGGGCGTACAGCGCCGGCAGCGCCACCCCGGCCTCCAGCCGGGACAGCGCCGCCCCCGGGCACACGTGCGGGCCGTGCCCGAAGGAGATGTGGCGGGTACGCGTCTCGCGGGTGATGTCGAACTCCCCGGCCGTCGGACCGTGCGCGGTCTCGTCGCGGCCGAGCGCGCCGTACGACACGATGAGCGCGTCCCCGGCCGGCAGGACGCGGTCGCCGACGGCCACGTCCTCGGTCGCGAACCGGATCAGGACGTGCGAGGTCGGGGTCGACCAGCGCAGTGTCTCCTCGACCACCGCCGACCAGTCCACCTTGCCGGAGAGCACCAGCTCGCGCTGCTCGGGGTGGGTGGAGAGGTTGACGACCGCGTTGACGATGAGCGAGATGGTGGTCTCGTGCCCGGCCGCGACCATCAGCTGGAGCGTGGAGACGATCTCCTCGTCGGTGAGCCGGTCGCCGTCCTCGGAGGCGAGGACGAGGGCGCTGGTGAGATCGTCACCGGGTTCGGCCCGCTTGGCGGCGACCGTGTCGGCCATGATGCCGGCCAGCTCGACGAGGGTCGCGAGGACGTCCTCGGGCGCGGTCTGGGTCGAGAAGAACTTCTCGAACAGCTCCTTCAGCCGGGGCAGCCGGTCCTCCTCGATGCCCATGAGGTCGGCTATGACGTACATGGGCAGCGGGTAGGCGAAGGCCGCCTTGAGGTCGACGACGTCCGCGTCCGCGGGCAGCCGGTCGAGCAGTTCCTCGGTCAGCCCGGCGATCCGGTCCCGCATCTCCTCCACCCGGCGCGGGGTCAGCGCCTGGGCGACGAGGGTGCGCATCCGGCGGTGGTCGGCGCCGTCCACGGTCAGCATGGAGCGGCCCGGGTTGGCCAGGCCGATCAGCGGCCAGTCCGGCGGGATCTCGCCGCGCTGCCAGGCACCCCAGACGTCGATGTCCTTGACCAGCCGGGGGTCGGTCAGGAGCGCCTTCGCCTCGGCGTGGTGGGTGACGGCCCACACGGGAACCCCGCCCGGGAGTTCGACCTCCACCAGGGGGCCGGCGGCGCGCAGCTTCGCACTCTCGCCGTCCAGATCGGTGACGAACGGATCGAGCGCGATCCGTGCTGCTTCGGTGCCGGACGTCATGGTCGGTTGCCTCCCAGGGCAGGGGTGGGTGTGAAGCGCACGGGCAGTTCGGTCAGCCCGCGCAGCCACGGCGAGGGACGACGGCTCAGGCGCTCCGCCGGAACCGCCAGATCGATGTCGGGCAGCCGGTCCAGGACCACCTCGATGCCCGTCCGGGCGATCACCTCGGCGACCTCCTGGGCGGGGAACGGGCAGCGGTGCTCGCCGTGCCCGAACGAGAAGTGCGCGTTGTTGCCGCCGGTGAGGGCGGAGGCGTCGGTGCGCACCTGCGGGTCGGAGTTGGCCGCCTGGAGGCCGAGCAGCAGCAGGTCCCCGGCGCGGATGCGGCGCCCGCCGAGGTGGGTGTCGCGGGAGGCCCAGCGGCCGGCCACGTTCTGGGTGGGGGTGTCCTCCCAGAGCACCTCGTTCATGGCCTCGGCGACGCTGTGGCGGCCGCCGAAGAGCGAGGCGGCGAAGCGGGTGTCGGTGAGCATCAGGCGCAGCGAGTTGCCGATCCAGTCGGCGGTCGGCTGGTGCCCGGCGGCCATCATCACCATGAGGTCCTGGGTGATCTCCTCGTCGGTGAAGCCGCTGTCGTCGGCCAGCATCCGGGAGACGACGTCGCGGGCGGGCGCGGCCCGGCGCCGGGCCACCAACTCCGTCATGGAGCCGGCCAGATGCATCTGCCCGGCCAGGGCCCGCTCCCGCCCGTCGATCATGTCGTTGAGGGCGGTGACCAGGCCGGGGCCGTCCTCGTCGGAGAAGCCGTACAGCCGGGCCAGGACGCGCACCGGCAGCAGCATGGCGTACTGGCCGACGAGGTCGGCCTCGCCCACGGTGCAGAGGGAGTCGATCAGTTCGTCGGCGAACCGCTCGGCGTGGCGCCGCAGTTCGAAGGGGTCGGCGCCCTCCAGGGCGTTGCTGATCATCGCGGCGCGTTCGCGGTGGCGTTCGCCGACCGTGTAGAGGATGGACGGCTGTCTGCGGCCGATCATCGGCAGCAGGGGCCAGTCGGCGGGGATGGAGTCCCACTGGCTCCACAGTTCCGAGTCGCGGCTGAACAGGACCGGGTCGCCGGTCACCTGGTGCAGTTCGCGGTAGCCGAGCACCAGCCACGCGGGGACGCCGCCGTCCAGCAGCACCGGGGTGACGGCGCCGTGGTCGCGTCGCATCTCCCGGTACAGCAGGGCGGGTTCGCTCTGGAACCGGGAGCCGCTGAGCGGTACGGCATCGGTGGTCACACGAACTCCCGTGGGGGCGCGGCGGTCCGGGCCGGCTGCCCGGCGTAGCTGTTCCTGATGTGCTGGACCAGGGTGATGAGGACGTCCTTGCTGGACTCGCGCGAGCGGGCGTCGCAGTCGATCAGCGGCACCTCCGGATCGAGGTCGAGCGCCTCGCGCACGGCGGCGTGGGAGTGCCGGCCGGAGCCCCCGAAGTCGTTGCAGGCCACGATGAACGGCGTGCCGTGCTGTTCGAGGCGGTCGATCGCGTACCAGGAGTCGTCGATGCGGCGGGTGTCGACGAGGACGACCGCGCCCAGCGTGCCGGAGAACAGCCGGTCCCACAGGAACCAGAAACGCTCCTGTCCCGGCGCGCCGAACAGGTAGAGGACGTTGCGCGTGTCGAGGGTGATGCGGCCGAAGTCGAAGGCCACCGTGGTGGCGGTCTTGCCGCGCACCTCGCTGACGTCGTCCACCGACTCGCCGGCCCGGGTCATCGTCTCCTCGGTGTTGAGGGGACGGATCTCGCTCACCGAGCGGACCATGGTCGTCTTGCCGACGCCGAACCCGCCCACGATGACGATCTTCAGACCGTTGTCGGCGGTGGCACCCAGCGGGGTGCGGGCGTCAGATGTTGCGGAGTCCAACGAGCACCTGCTCCAGGATGTCGGGGTCGGGAATGACCGACGTGCGGGGGTGGCGGGCGCTCACGCGGCCCGTCGCCAGCAGATCGGACAGCAGGATCTTGGTGATGCTCACGGGGAGGCCGAGGTCCGCGGCGACCTCGACCACGGCGGTGGGGGCCTGGGTCATCCGCAGGATCGCGGCGTGCTCCGACTGCATGCCGGAGGACGGCTCGCACTCGGCCACCACCAGCGTGACCAGGTCGAACGGGCTGTCCGGTCCGGCCCCGCTGCGCCCTCCGGTGAGGGTGTAGAGGCGGTCGGGGCTGTCGTCCCTGCCGGGGCGGCTCATGCGGTGCGCGGCGGGGCCGTCAGGTGCTCGCCGAGCTGTTCCACGAGCTCGCTCATGTTGTGCCCGATCAGTCCCGCGTCGGCGTCCTCGGTGGTCACCACGGCCAGGTGCGCGCCCTCGCCGGCCTCGACGATGAACAGGGTCCCGCCGTGGAACTCGGTCATCGACGAGCGCACGCCGCCGCTGCCGTCGCCGAACTCTACCGAGGCACCGTGCGAGAGTGCCTGGAGGCCGGAGGCGATGGCGGCGAGGTGGTCGGCCTGATCGACCGTCAGCTCCTTGGTGCGGCAGAGCTTCAGTCCGTCGCGGGAGAGCACGAGCGCGTGCCGGGCGCCCGGGGTGCGCTCCAGGAGCCCCTCGATGAGCCAGGTGAGCTTCTCGTCGGCGGTGGTCGTGCCGGTCATGAGGTGGTGTCGCCTTCCGGGTACGCGTGTGAGTGGGTCGGGGTCTCGGATGCCGCCTCGGGCGGGGCGGCCGCGGCGGTCCGCCGCTCGTCGGGGGCCGGCGGCAGCGGGTGCCGCCCGGTCGCGTCCTCGGTGCCGGCGCGTACGGCCTCGCGGAAGCTGCCGAAGCGGGCGGCCTTGGACCGGATGTCCGCTGCGGACTCCGTACGGCGCTCGGGGTCCGGGGTGCTGGAGCGGGCCCGTTCGGCGGCGGCGAGGGTACGGCCCCGGCGGCGCTTGGGCAGGCCGGACAGGCCCTGCCCCGCCTCGTCGTCCCCGCTGTCACGATTCTCCTCCGGTACGACGTCCGCCGGCGCGGGCGCGGAGGTGGCGGGGGCGGCGGCCGGGGCGAAGGCAGGTTGCATGGCGGCCACGGGCCGGGACTCGGCGGGGGCGGCGGAGCGGGGTTCGGCCGGGGCGGCGGTGAGGATGTCCTGCGGAATGAGCATCAGGACCCCGGTGCCACCGCGCGCGGAGGGCCGGAAGGAGATCTTCAGACCGTGCTTGCGGGCGAGCCGGCCCACGACGGCGAGGCCCAGCCGGGTCCCGGTGAGACCGCCCAGTTCGGTCACGTCACCGGCAACGGCCGTTTCGGCCCGGCGCAGTTGGACGTCGCCCATGACGAGTCCGCTGTCCTCGACGGAGACGATGACCCCGGCGGGCACCTCCTCGACGTAGACGTGGACCTCGGCGTTCGGCGGGGAGAAATTGGCCGCGTTGTCGAGGAGTTCGGCCAGGGCGTGCATGACGCCCTCCGCCGCGTAGCCCGCGACGGCGCTGTCGCTCACGGAGTGCAGCCGGATGCGCTGGTAGCCGCTGATCCGGCCCATCGCGCCGCGCAGGATGGACTCCATGGCGATCGGGCGTGCCCAGCGCCGGCCGGAACGGGCGCCCGTGAGCACGGCGATCGAGTCCGCCAGACGGCCCGCCTGCGCGGTGCGGTGGTCCAGATGGAGCAGATCGGCGAGCACGTCCTCGTCGCTGTGCCGGTCCTCCATCGCCCGCAGGTCGGCGAGGGTACCGGTGGCCAGCGCCTGCATCCGGGCCGCCGCGTTGGCGGTCGCGGAGATCGCCGCCGCGCGCTCGCCGACGGCTCGCTCCAACCGCGCGGTGACCGTTGCCAGTTCACCGGCCAGACGGTGCTGCTCGGCCTCGCCGGCCTGGGCGAGCCGGACCCGTTCGCGCGCGAAGTCCTCGAGCAACCGGGCGCGTTCGTGCCCGGCGGCGTCGCCCAGCCGCTGGTTCTCCCGGCGCCACTGCTCGGCCGCACGCGCGCCTTCGTGCAGGGCGCGCTGGGCGTCGTCGTTCGCGACGCGCAGCGCGCTGCGGGCGGCCCGGGCCGTGCGTAACCCGTGCGCGGCGACCGTGACGGCCGCGCACAGCAGCACCGCGGCGGCGCCCGCGCCCCAGCCGAGCGGGCCTCGCACCGAGTGCGGGGCCGCCGCGACGGAGCAGCAGACGACGAGGGTGGACAGGGCCGCGGTGGGCAGCGCGACCAGGAGATGGGAGCGGAGGGCGGGTCGGTCGCCGTGGGCAGCGGACGCGGTCATCAATCGGTTCCTCGGGCGGCCGCAGCGGCTACGGCCCTCGTCTCGTCCTCGGGAAAATTGTGCGCAGAAAGCTGATGGGATCGATCAACTGGGCGTCACTATACGAGAGTTTGAGGTGAGGTCCAGAGCGTTCCGCTTCGCCTTCGGGAACCCGGCGAAGGCTCCGGTGCCGGTCGGCCGCACCCTCGGCCCCGCCCGCCGCGCCTCCCGCCGACGGCCGGGAGCAATTGCCGGGAGCCGTTCCGCAACCCGCCTCTTCATGCGTCTCTTCATCCGGTCCTGCCGATTTGCACGCCCCGGTCGAGAACGCGGAAATCCCCTCGCGCGCGTCCCGTCCGGGATTCGCACGAACGGTCGGACGGGATGCCCGGGAGTTTCCCCGGCCGCCTCACCCGCCTCGGCACGTCACCTCGGCCGGGCCGCCGCGGCACCCTGCTCCAGCGCCGTGACCGGCGGCGTTCACCTCGCGTTCCCCCCGCACCGCGCGATCCGCGTCCGCCTCCTGCCGTCCTGCCCGTCACTCGGGCATTCCCGCGTCGTCGGCGGCACCGGCGGTGTCGACGGCATTCGTCCTTTCGTCGGACGGATTCCCCGTCGCCGCCTGAACGGAGAAATTCCGGGTAAGCGCGACACATAGAGGCAACGCACGGACGCGGCACATAGACGTGGCACATGGACGCGACACGTGCACAGCCGAAGCGGGTCCATCGGCATGAGAGCGGTTCACCGGCGTGGAGAAAGGACCTGCGATGACGAGGCCGACCGCAGCGCCCCACGAGGAAACCTCCGCCCCACGGCGGACCGGACGGACCGGGCGGCCGCGAACGACGGCGACCGCCGACGCCCCGCTCTCCGCCCGCGTCACCACCGTGCACCGTATGTCCACGCGGTCCCGGTCCGGCCCGGCCGAGCGCGCTCCCCGTCCGCACACCCCGGCGGGCCGCGCCGCCCGGATCCTGCGGGTGTCCCCCGACTGGTGGCCCGCCCTGCGCCGGACACCGGTGTCGATGTGGCGCGACGACGTCTCCGACCACGCCGCCGCCCTGACCTACTACTCCATCCTGGCGGTGCTGCCCGCCCTGCTGGTCACCGTCGTCGCGTTCAGCCTGATCAGCCCCGACACGGCCAGGGTGTTCATCGCCCACGTCGCCGCCTACGCCCCCGGCCAGTCGGGCGCCGAACTGCACGATGTGCTGGCCCGCACGCTGCGGGACGACTCGACGGCCTGGACGCTGCTGTGCGCCGGCACCGTGAGCGCGCTGTGGTCCGCCTCCAGCTATCTCGCCGTCTTCCGCCGCGCCCTGCACCGTATGCACGGCACCGCCGACCGCCGCTCCCCCTGGCGCAAGGCCCACCGCACCGTGCTCACCGCGCTGCTGCTGCTCGGACTGCTCGTCGTCAGCGCCCTGGTGATGGTGCTGACCGGACCGGTCGCCGAGGCCGCGGGCCGCTTCCTGGGTCTCGACGTGATGGCCGCGTGGGCGTGGGGTCTGCTGCGCTGGCCGCTGCTGCTGTGTCTGGTGGCGCTCCTGGTGGTCGTCGTCTTCCACACCGGGCCCGTGTCGGCCCGTCGGCGCGGCCACAGTCTGCCGGGCGGTGCGCTGGCGGCCGGCCTGTGGCTCACCGCCTCCGCGGGCTTCGCCGTCTACGCCTCCGCCATGAGCGCCTACAGCCGCCTCTACGGTTCCCTCGCGGGCGTCGTGGTGTTCCTGATCTGGCTGTGGATGTCCAACCTGGCCCTGCTAGCGGGCGCCCAGTTCACCGCCGAGCTGAACAAGGAGTCGGCCGTGTCCCTGGACCCGGGAACGGTGTAGCGCCCCGGACGACTTGTCGCCGGGGCGCCCATCACCACGGTGGCCGCTTCTCCTTCACCGCCGCGATACCCGCCACGCCGGTCCCGGCGCGGAGGGAGGTCCGGCGGCGGTGGCCACCTCGGTGAGGGAGCCTGTCCTGCCGACACGGAACCCGTCGATGGTGCCAGAAGTCGCGCGAACCGTGTGGTGAACAGGCCTTGCCAGGGAGGGTGCGGCTGATCCATGCTCGCCGCGTGCGCAGCAGTGGACGAAAGGACGCGGCACGAATGACGAGGGCGTATGCCCGCCGTGCCCGGCCCGCGGGTCCACGGCGATGTACCGGCGGCAGCCGGTCCGCACGGTCCTGAGGTCCTGACGGCCGGGCCGCTCCCCCTCCTCCCCGGGGCCGGCCGTCCGCCTCATGGAGACCTTCCCGGCGGGTCGCTCCGCACCCCTCGGGCGAATCGCCTCCCCCGGGCAGCCTCGCGGAACCGCCTCGCCCGGACGCGGACCGCCCGACCGCCACCGCAGACATCACGGTCCGCACGATCGCACGCACATCGCCCAACTCACCGCTCAGGACCGCCATGCACGAGTCGACACCCCCCGGCCCGCCCCCGCCAGGGCCCGCGTCCCCGGCCGCAGGACCGCCGCTGCCGCGCTCGGTGCGGATCGGCTACGGGCTCGGGTCCCTGGCGACCGGCACGTTCGGCACCGTGCCGGGTCTGATCCTGCTGTACTACCTGACGGACGTCCTCGCGGTACCCGCCGCACTGGCCGGGGCTGCCGTGTTCCTGCCCAAGGCCTGGGACGTGCTGATCAACCCCCTGGTCGGCGCGGCGGCCGACCGCAGCAGGCTCCAGGGCGGTTCGCGCCGGCCGTTCCTGCTGGCCGGTGCGCTCACCCTGCCGCCGCTGTTCGCGCTGCTCTTCGCCGCGCCCCCGCTGCGCGGCATCGGGGCCGCAGGCTACGTGGCGGTGCTGTTCCTGCTCGCGGCGACCGCGTACGCGGTGTTCCAGGTGCCGTACGTGACCCTGCCGGCCGAGATGACCGAGGACCCCGCCGAGCGCGGCCGGGTGCTGGCCTGGCGGGTGGGCTTCCTCGGGGTGGCCATCCTGCTCTCCGGTGCGCTGGCCCCCGCGATCGCGCACGCCGACGGCGACACCCCCGGCAGTTACCGGACCATGGGCGTGGTCGTGGCGGCCCAGA
>NZ_JBEOWS010000397.1:0-8368 GCF_040296125.1 Streptomyces sp. NPDC002265
GCCATCACCATCTTGATCACACCACCGACACCCGCAGCAGCCTGGGCGTGACCGATGTTCGACTTCAGCGAACCCAACCACAACGGCTGTCCTTCAGGGCGCTCCTGACCGTACGTGGCAAGCAGCGCCTGCGCCTCGATCGGGTCGCCCAGCCTCGTACCCGTACCGTGCGCCTCCACCACGTCGACCTGCCCCGAGGACAGGCCCGCGTTCGCCAGCGCCTGCCGGATCACCCGCTGCTGCGCCGGACCGTTCGGAGCCGTCAGACCGTTCGACGCACCGTCCTGGTTGACGGCGCTACCGCGGACCACCGCCAGCACCTGATGCCCGTTGCGACGCGCGTCGGACAGCCGCTCCACCAGCAGCATGCCCGCACCCTCGGCCCAGCCCGTACCGTCCGCCCCGGCGCCGAACGCCTTGCACCGGCCGTCCGCCGACAGCCCGCGCTGACGGCTGAACTCCACGAACACGGACGGGCCTGCCATCACCGTGACGCCGCCGACGAGAGCCATCGAGCACTCCCCGCTCCGCAGCGCCTGCGCGGCGAGGTGGAGGGCCACGAGCGACGACGAACACGCCGTGTCGACCGTGACCGCCGGGCCCTCCAGGCCGAACGTGTACGAGACGCGCCCCGAAGCGACGCTGCCCGCACTGCCGTTGACGAGGTAGCCCTCCAGCCCCGCCGGCGAAGTGTGCACGCGCCCGCCGTAGTCGTGGTACATCACGCCGGCGAAGACACCGGTCCTGCTGCCCCGCACCGTCGCCGGGTCGATCCCGGCCCGCTCGAACGCCTCCCACGAGGTCTCCAGCAGCAACCGCTGCTGCGGGTCCATCGCCAGCGCCTCGCGCGGCGAGATCCCGAAGAACTCGGCGTCGAAGTCCGCCGCGTCATGGAGGAAGCCGCCCTCGCGGGTGTAGCTGGTGCCCCACTGGTCGGGGTCCGGGTCGTAGAGCTTCTCCACGTCCCAGCCGCGGTCCTCGGGAAAGCCCGACACGGCGTCGCGGCCGGAGTGCACCAGTTGCCACAGGTCTTCGGGCGACCGCACACCGCCGGGATAGCGGCAGGCCATGCCCACGATCGCGATGGGCTCGTCCGCCGTTCCGATGGCCGGGGAGAGTGCCGCCTGCACGGCTGCCGTCGCCTCGCCGGAGCCCGCTGCTTCGGCGGCGAGGAAGCGGGCGAGGGCGAGCGGGTTCGGGTGGTCGAAGATCAGGGTGGCGGGCAGGCGCATGCCTACGGCCGAGTTGAGCTTGTTGCGCAGTTCGACGGCGGTGAGCGAGTCGAACCCGATGTCCTTGAACGAGTCGTCCGCGCCGACCGACTGTGTGCCGGCGTGCCCGAGCACGGCGGCGACCTCGTTGCGCACCAGGTCCAGCACCACCTGCTCGCGCTCGGCCTCCGGCAGCCCGGCCAGCCGCTGCCCCAGCGATCCCTTCGGCGCGGTCCGCGCCGCGCGCCGCACCGGCGCGACCCTCACCAGTTCGCGCAGGACCGGCGGTACGGACTGCTGCCCCTGTCCTTCGTGGAAGGCGGACGTGTCGAGCCGGATCGGGGCGACCGCTGCCCGACGGGTGGCCAGTGCCGCATCGAACATCCGTAGGCCGTCCGCCGACGGGATCGCGGCGAGGCCCATGCGCTTGATACGCGTGAGATCGATGTGGTCGAGGCCGCCGGTCATGGCGCTCTCGCTGTCCTGCGCCCACAGGCCCCAGGCCAGCGACGTGGCCCTCAGACCCGCGGCACGACGGTGCTCGGCGAGGGCGTCGAGGAAGGTGTTCGCAGCGGCGTAGTTCCCCTGGCCCGGCGTGCCGAGGGTGCCCGCCACCGATGAGAAGAGCACGAACGCGGACAGGTCGCCGGACAGCTCGCACGCCAGGTCGTGCAGGTTCAGCGCCGCGTCCACCTTCGGGCGGAACACGGCGTCCAGCCGCTCGGGGGTCAGCGAGCCGATGATTCCGTCGTCCAGGACGCCGGCGGTGTGGATGATCGCGGACAGGTTCTGCCCGGGCCCGGTCAGGAGTGCACGGACGGCATCACGGTCGGCCACATCACACGCGGCCCAGGTGACGTCGGCGCCCTGCGCGGTCAGCTCGGCGGCGAGCTCGGCCGCGCCGGGTGCGTCCCCACCGCGGCGGCTGACCAGCAGCAGGCTGCGCACACCGTGCTCGGCGACCAGGTGCCGGGCCAACAGCCCGCCCAGCCCGCCAGACGCGCCGGTCAGCAGAACGGTGCCGGAGCCGAGGTCGGGAAGCTCCGGATCCGCGTCCGACGCGGCGACGCGGACCAGCCTCGGCACCCGGACCTCGTCGTCCGCGTGCACCGCGGCCTGGGACTCACCGGACGCGATCAGGCCGGGCAGCACCCGGGCGAGACCGGAACCGCCGACATCGCTGCCGACACCGACACCGACACCGGCATCGGCATCGGCATCGGCATCAGCGGCGGTCTCCACCAGAACAATGCGGTCGGGGTTCTCGGTCTGCGCCGAGCGCACCAGTCCGCGGACCGCCGACTGGGCGAGGTCTCCCCCACGCATCACCAGCACCAGGCGCGCCGGGCGTTCCTCGGCCAGCCACCACTGCACCAGCTCCAGCACCGCGTGGGTGACCTCACGGACCCGTGTGGCAAGGTCCGCGCCGGCCCCGGTCGGGCAGTGCACGACCACGGCATCGGCGACGACTCCGACGTTGGCGTTGACTCCGGCATCGGTGCCCGCCGACAAGTCGGCGGCCCGAAGAGCGGCGAGATCCTCGTACGTCTCGATCCTCATGCCGTCCGGCGCGGGCGGCAGGCCGACCGGCGTCCACTCCAGGCCGAAGAGCGCATCGGCGCGGCCGGAACCGGCGCGCAACCGGTCGGCGGGCACCGGGCGCAGCGTCAGTGTGTCGACCTGCGCGATCGGCTCGCCGGTGCCGTCGGCCAGCATCAGCGACACCGTGGAGGTGCCGGTGCCGACGCGCGAGACCTTCACCCGCAGGCCGGAGGCTCCGGCAGCCGCCAGACGCACACCGCTCCAGGCGAACGGCAGCAGCCCGTTCCCCGTCCTGGCCTCGGGCTCGACCGCGCCCAGCCAGACGGTGTGCAGAGCGGCGTCGAACAGGGCGGGGTGCAGGCCGTACGCCTCCGCATCCATCCGCTCCCCGCCCGGCAGCTCCACCTCGGCGAAGAAGTCGTCCCCGTCCCGCCACGCGGCGCGCAGCCCCTGGAAGACGGGTCCGTAGTCGAGCGCCATGCCGGCCAGGCGGTCGTAGAACCCGTCGACGTCGACCGGCTCCGCGCCCACGGGCGGCCACACGGCGAGCGAGCCGTCCACGGGCCCTCCGGTGGCGACGGCCAGCGAGCCGGAGGCATGCCGACTCCATGCCCGCTCGGAGACGTCCTCGTGGGCGTACGCGTCCCCGCCGTCGATCCGCGAGTGCACGGTCAGCGCCCTGCGACCCGAGCCGTCGTCGGCGCCGACGCGCACCTGCAGGGCGACGCCCCCGCGCTCGGGCACGAGCAGCGGTGTCTCCAGCGTCAGCTCTTCCAGCAGGTCGCAGCCCACGGCGTCGGCAGCGGTGATCGCCAGCTCGACGAACGCGGTTCCCGGCAGGAGCGCGACCCCACTGACGGCGTGGTCCGACAGCCACGGGTGCGTATGCGTCGAGAGCCGCCCGGTGAGCAGATGTCCGTCCCCGTCGGCCAGTGGCACGGCGGCGCCGAGGAGCGGGTGACCGGCCTCGCCCTGCCCCACCGCGCGCATGTCACCGGCGGAGGCGGGGGCGTCGAGCCAGTAGCGCTCGCGCTGGAAGGCGTACGTGGGCAGATCGACGCGGCGGGCGCCCGGGAAGAAGGCGTGCCAGTCCACTTCGGCACCGCTGACGTGAAGTTGGGCGTACGCGGTGGTGAGCGCCTGGGGTTCGGGGCGGTCGGCTCGGAGTACGGGGATGGTGACGATGTCGTCCACACAGCCCTGCGCCAGACCGCTCAACACACCTCCGGGACCGATCTCCACGAACGTGGTCACACCCAGCTCGTGCAGGGTCCGCACACCGTCGGCGAAGCGGACCGCCTCGCGGACGTGCCGCACCCAGTACTCGGGCGTGTACGCCTCGACCACACGACCGGTGAGGTTCGAAACGACAGGAATCCGCGGCTCGTTGAAGACCAGACCGCCGACGACCTCCGCGAACTCTTCCAGCATCGGATCCATCAACGGCGAATGGAACGCGTGACTGACCTTCAGGCGAGACGTCTTACGACCCTGACCGGCGAACACCTCGGCAATCGCCGCAACCGCGCCCCCCACACCCGAAATGACCACGGACCGAGGCCCGTTGACCGCCGCGACACCGACCTCGTCGGTCAGATACGGCAACACCTCGTCCTCAGACGCCTGCACCGCCACCATCGCACCACCGGCAGGCAACGCCTGCATCAACGCAGCCCGCGCCGACACCAGCCTCGCCGCATCCTCCAGCGACAACACCCCGGCCACATGCGCAGCCGCGATCTCACCCACCGAATGCCCGGCCACGAAGTCCGGCCGGACGCCCCACGATTCGAGAAGCCGGAACAACGCCACCTCGACCGCGAACAATGCCGGCTGCGCCGAACCCGTCCGGTGGAGCTCGTCCGAGTCGACATCGACGGGCGCATCCAGGAGCGCGCACACCGCGTCGTAGGCCGCAGCGAACACCGGGTACGCCGCGTACAGCTCGTGCCCCATACCCAGCCGCTGCGAACCCTGACCCGAGAAAAGGAACCCGACCTTGTCCGCCGGATGAGCGCGCCCGGCGACGACGTTCGCCGCCGGTTCTCCTGCGGCGAGGGCCTCAAGGCCCGCCCGCAGTTCGGCCGGGTCGGTACCGACCACCGCTGCCCGGTGCTCCAGCGCCGACCGCGTCGTGGCCGACGAGAATCCGACGTCGACGGGCGACACGTCATCGGTCGCGCTAGCCAGCAGACGCTCCGCCTGGGCTCGTAGCGCCACTTCACTCTTCGCCGACAGCACCCACGGCACGGGCACCGGGCGGTGTTCGCGGGTCGGCTCGGCCGCGCCCGCGGCAGGCGCCTCCTCGATGACGGTGTGCGCGTTGGTGCCGCCGATGCCGAAGGACGACACCGCGGCCCGGCGGGGCCCAGCGGTCGCGGGCCATGGCACCGGCTCCGTCAGCAGCCGCACGGCGCCCGCCGACCAGTCGACGTGCGGCGTCGGCTCGTCCACGTGCAGGGTCCGCGGGAGCACTCCGTGCCGCATCGCCATCACCATCTTGATCACACCGGCGACACCCGCGGCGGCCTGCGTGTGACCGATGTTGGACTTGACCGAGCCCAGCCACAGCGGCCGGTCGTCGGAGTGTTCCCGACCGTACGTGGCGAGGAGCGCCTGCGCCTCGATGGGGTCGCCGAGCCTGGTCCCCGTGCCATGGGCCTCGACGGCGTCCACGTCGGCCGGCGTGAGCCCGGCGGACGCCAGCGCCTGCCGGATGACCCGCTGCTGCGAGGGACCGTTCGGCGCGGTCAGACCGTTGGACGCGCCGTCCTGATTGACCGCACTGCCCCGCACGACGGCCATCACCCGGTGGCCATTGCGCCGGGCGTCGGACAGCCGCTCCACCAGCAGCATGCCGGCGCCTTCACCCCAGCCCGTACCGTCGGCGCCGGCCGCGAACGCCTTGCACCGGCCGTCGGGCGCCAGACCGCGCTGCCGGCTGAACTCCACGAACAGGTCCGGCGTGGTCATGACGGTGACGCCCCCGACCAAAGCCATCGTGCACTCGCCGCTCCGCAGCGACTGCGCGGCGAGATGGAGGGCGACGAGCGAGGACGAGCACGCCGTGTCGACCGTGACCGCCGGACCCTCCAGGCCGAACGTGTAGGAGATGCGTCCGGACACGACCGACGCCGCCTTGCCGGTGAGCGCGTACCCCTCGATCTCCTCGGGCGCGTTGCGCAACCCGTTGGCGTAATCCTGGCCGTTGGTGCCGACGAAGACGCCGGTACGGCTGGCGCGGACGGACGCGGGGGCGATGCCGGCCCGCTCGAAGGCCTCCCACGAGGTCTCCAGCAGCAGCCGCTGCTGCGGGTCCATCGCCAGGGCCTCGCGCGGCGAGATCCCGAAGAGACCGGCGTCGAAGCGGTCGGCGCCCTGGATGAAGCCACCCTCACGCGAGTACGTCTTGCCGGGCCGGTCGGGGTCGGGGTCGTAGAGCGCGTCGATGTCCCAGCCGCGGTCGGTGGGGAACCCGGACAACGCGTCCCGGCCGGAGCTCAGCAGCTCCCACAGGTCCTCCGGCGACTGGACGCCGCCGGGGAAACGGCAGCTCATGCCGACGATCGCGAGAGGTTCGTCGGCCGCGAACGCGGCCGTGGCCTGCGCGGCGTCCGCCTCCGGCCCCGGCCCCGGCCCGCCGAGGAGCTCCTCGCCCAGGTGACGGGCGAGAGCGGTGGGGGTCGGGTGGTCGAAGACCAAGGAGCTGGGCAGCTTGAGGCCGGTGGCCGTGTTGAGCCTGTGGCGCAGTTCGACGGCGGTGAGCGAGTCGAACCCGGTCTCGCGGAACGTCCGGTCGGCTTGGAAGGCGCCCCTGCCGGTGTGGCCAAGCACTGTGGCGGCCTGCTCGCGGACCAGGTCCAGCAGGATACGACCCTGTTCCCCCGGTGTGGCGACGAGGAGGCGCTGGATCAGCGCGGACACGGGCGCGTCGGCGCTCCGCGCGGCCCGGGCGCGTGCTTCAAGGGCTTCGCGGGCCTCGGGCACGCCGTGCAGCAACGGGCAGGGGCGCGTGGCGGCGAAGGCCGGGACGAACCGGTCCCAGTCCACGTCCGCGACGGTCACGCAGGTGTCACCGTGGGTCAGCGCACCGTGCAGCACGGAGATCGCGGGAAGGGCCGCGATCTCCCGTATGCCGCGCCGCCGCAGATGGTCACCGGCGGCGCCGTCGGCCATGCCCCCGTCCGCCCAGGATCCCCAGGCGACGGACAGCGCGGGCAGGCCCTGCGCCCTGCGCTGCTCGGCGAGGGCGTCGAGGAAGGCGTTCGCGGCACCGTAGGCGCCCTGGCCGCCGTTGCCCCAGACACCGGTCATCGAGGAGAAGAGCACGAAGGCGTCGAGGTCCTGGCGGTCCCGGGTCAGCTCGTGCAGGTGGAGGGCTGCGTCCGCCTTGGGGCGCAGCACGTGGTCGAGGCGCTCGGGCGTGAGCGATTCGACCAGGCCGTCGTCGAGTACGCCCGCGGCGTGCACCACGGCATTCACGGTGTGCCGACCGAACAACTCGGCGAGCGCGTCGCGGTCGGCCACATCGCACGCGACGACGGTGACCTCGGCGCCCGACTCCTCCAACTCCGCCTTGAGTTCAGCGGCGCCCGGGGCGTCGTGTCCCCGGCGGCCGGCGAGCACCAGGTGCTCGGCACCGGCACCGGCGAGCCAGCGGGCCACGTGCCCGCCCAGCGCACCCGTACCACCGGTCACGAGCACCGTGCCGCGCGGCGACCAGGGCGCGTCCGCAGGCGCCGCGCTCTGCGGGGCGCGCACGAGACGGCGGCCGGACACGCCGGAGGCGCGTACGGCGAGCTGGTCCTCGTCGGCCTGGGCCAGCACGCCGGTCAGTCGCTCCAGCGCGCGGGAGTCCGGCTCGGCGGGCAGATCGACGAGCCCGCCCCAGCGCTGCGGCTGTTCCAGGGCGACGACCCTGCCCAGGCCCCAGAGCCGGGCGGAAACGGGGTCGGTCAGCGGGTCCGTCGTGCCGGTCGACACCGCGCCACTGGTCAGGCACCACAGCGGAGTCTCGATCCCGGCGTCGCCGAGGGCCTGGACCAGCAGGACGAGCCGCTGGAGGGCAGCAGCACCCGCTTCTCCCTGCGCTGCGGCAAACAGGATCCCGTCGACCTGTTCGTGCCCGGCGTCGGTGAGGGCCCGGGCCAGCGTGTCGCGGTCGGTGTCCTCCCCCAAGGCGAACGGTACGAGCGTGACGCCGAGTTCCGTGAGCCCGGCGCGGATCGCCTCGGTCCACGCCGTCTCCTCGGAGACCGCGTAGAGCCAGGTCCCCGGCGGAACGGCCCCGGCCATGTCACCGAGCGGCTGCCAGGTGATCCGGTAGCGCCAGCCGTCGGCGGTGGACTGCTCGCGCCGCTTCCGACGCCAGGCGGACAACTTGGGTGCGACCAGGCCTAGTTCGGCGGGCTCCAGTCCCAGCAGCGCACCGAGGGACGCCCGGTCCTCGCTCTCGACGGAGTCCCAGAACTCGGCGTCCATCGCCTCTGAGGTGCCGACGGTCGCCGCTTGAGACGCGTAGAGCCAGTAGCGCTCGCGCTGGAAGGCGTACGTGGGCAGGTCGACGCGACGAGCGCCGGGGAAGAACGCCTGCCAGTCCGGCGAGATGCCATAGG